>NZ_JBFAOU010000074.1:0-37020 GCF_040675365.1 Catellatospora sp. NPDC049609
CGCGCGCCGGGGTCCCGCCGCGGGGGCTGGGGCGCCGCGGCGCCCCAAAACTTGCGGGTGCTCCACAACCCAGAAGTTGTCGGCCCGCGCAGTACATACCTGCCCGGAGACCTGGCCGGCTCACCGTCGCCGGCGGCGGGCGGCGAGCAGCAGGCGCACGCCCGACAGCCCGAGAATGAAGATCACCACGGTGTTGCGGCCGGTCTCCACGGGATCGCGCGCACCGCTCACGGGCTCGACCAGGAACACCCCCGGCCGCCGGACCGGACTCGGCTGCGGCGTGGACGGATCGGGCGACGGCTCCGGTGAGGGCTCCGGAGAGGGAACGGGGTCCGGCGGCGGTGGCTCAGGCACCACCAGCGGGGGTGGCGCCGGCGACAGGCTCGGACTCGGCGAAGGACTCGGGCTCAGCGAAGGACTGGGCGAGGGTGACGGGCTAGCACTCGGCGACAGACTCGGACTCGGCGACGGAGATGGCGAAGGGCTGGGGCTCGGCGACGGCGACGGGCTTGGCGAAGGCGACGGGCTGGGAGTCGGCGAGGGCGACGGGCTGGGACTGGGCGACGGCGAAGGGCTTGGCGACGGGCTGGGACTGGGCGAGGGCGACGGGCTCGGGCTCGGCGACGGCGAAGGGCTTGGCGACGGGCTGGGACTGGGCGAGGGCGACGGGCTGGGAGTCGGCGTGGGCGACGGGCTCGGGCTCGGCGACGGCGAAGGGCTTGGCGACGGGCTGGGTGACGGACTCGGGGACGGGCTGGGTGACGGAGACGGCGGCGGGCTCGCGAGCCAGGCCCCGTCGGTGGCGTGCACCGGCTGCGAAGCCGACAGCTGGGTCGCCGCGCCGGTGCCGAGCTCGATGCGGTACGCCCGCAGCGGCCGGTCCATGCCGTTGTTGACCGCGTACAGCGTGTCTCCGTTCAGCGCGACCGAGCCGTAGGATCCGCCGCGGCGCGGGTTGCCGGAGAGCGGGCGGGTGGAGACCTGCCCGGTGGCCGGATCGACCTCGACCAGCCGCGCCGACGCGCCCGTGGCGGCGACGCCGACGAGCGCCTGCCGCAACGGGTCGTAGTCCCAGTCCCCGACGTCCACCGGCGACGACAGGTGCACGTCCCGGGCGACGTGGCCGAACGTCGGCGACTGCGCGCGCACGTCGACGCCGATCAGGCGGTTGCCCGCCCGCAGCATCAGCTCGCCGTAGGCGACGGTCCCCGCGTAGGCGAGCGAGACCGGCACCGAACCGCCATGCACAGGACCGTGATCGACGACATCCCCCGCAGGCGTGATCGCGACCAGGTGCCCGCCGCCGCCCAGCGGCGCGAGCCGGAAGCGGGTCGCCACGCCGTAGAGCAGGTCCTGCGCGGCGTCGTAACCGATCGCGTTGACGGTGTGCTCCAACCACCGGACGTGTGTGGCCGCACCGGTGTCCGGATCCACGCTGACCAGGGCGGACGGCGCGTTGGGCACGGCCGAGCGCACCTGGATCAGGCCGCCCGGCGCGGCGGCGGCGGGGCCGGCCGCGGGCCGCGCGCTCCACGCTCCGGCAGGCGGAACGGCTACGGCGGCGGCCAGGAACAGCCCGAAGACGAGGGGTCGAAATCTGGACGTCGCACACATAGCATCCTGTATAGCCCCAAACGCCCCGTTTGGGCGAGTGGCTCTTTTGGAGGGCGCCATGCGGGCGTACGCGAGCGGCTTGTTGTGGTTTCTCGGGATCTGCGGTCTCGCCGCGCTCGCGGTGGTGTTCATCCGCCGCTCGTGGCCGCCGGACCGCCGCTCCGACACTCATGACGTGCTGAGCGTCGTGTTCTCCATGACCGGCACGCTCTACGCCGTCGTCGCCGCGTTCGTCTTCATCGACGTCTGGCAGATCGGCAACGACGCGCGCGACGCGACGTACCGCGAGGCGCAGGCGGTGCAGTCGGTGGCCTGGGCCGCCGACGCGGGGCCGCCCGAGGTGCGGGCCCGGATCCACGCGGTGTCGCGCGCGTACCTGCGGGAGATCCTCGACCAGGAGCTGCCCCGGTTGCGCGACGGGCGCCCGGTCGGCGACCAGGGCTGGGCCATGCTGAACGAGCTGCGTACGGTGGCCGCGCAGGTGCCCGCGTCCACAACCGAGGGTGAGACGCCCGACGCCGTGGTGCACGCCGTCATGCAGGCGCGCGAGGACCGGCTCGCTCTGGCGGACAAGCGGATCGGCGACGTGACCTGGTTCGCGTTGCTGTTCGGCGCGCTGCTGGCGGGGATGCCGATCCTGTTCTTCCGGTTCGACCACATCGGAACGCAGCTTGCGATGACCAGCGCCGTGGCCGGGATGATCACGTTGCTGCTGTTCACGATCCACCAGATCGAGCGGCCGTTCACCAGCACCGAACGGGTTCCCGCGACGGCGTACCAGAACGCGGTCGACCGGCTGGACGCGCTGAGCGGCTAGTGCCGGATCCCGTCGCCCAGCGGCTGCACGGCCGGCCGCCGGGCGGCGGGAGCGGTCGTCGCCCGGCCCGCCCGGTACGCGGCGGGGCCGACGAAGCCGATGCCGCCGGCCGCCAGCGTCAGCAGGCCGAGCCAGGTCGCGGCGATCTGGTCGCCCTCCTGCGTGCCGCCCACCGCGAAGACCATCACCAGGAACCACGGCACGGCGGCCAGCCACCAGCCCCAGGCCGCGCCGGTGACCGTGCGTGCGAACCAGCCCAGGAACAGGTTGACGGCGAAGGCGAGCGGCGGCAGCCACAACGCGGGCCAGCCGCCGATCCGGTACGGCGTGTACACCGCCTCCAGCAGGCCGGACATGCCGCCGAGGAACACCGCGAGCAGCGCCCCGATCCCCCGCAGCCCGAAGTCCAGTAGTCTCACCGGACCGGCCCGCTCACTCGGGCAGACCGGAGAACAGATCCGTCTCCCACCCGTACGGGCCGTCGCCGCGCCCGCGCTCGCCGACCGCGAGCGTGTAGTGCTCGACGCCCATGAACTCCTGGCCGAAGTTGCCGGCGATGGAGTAGAGCCAGGACGTCTCCGGGATCTGCGTGGCGTGCGCCTTGAGCGCCGCGACCTTGGCGTCGTGGTGGTCGGAGCCGTCGATGCAGGCCGCGACCTCCTCGTCCGGCGTGCCGAACGGGAACTCCGACACGTCGGTGACCGCGGCGAACGGGTTGTCGGTCGAGTCGCGCAGCGCCTCGACGCCCGCCTTGAGCACGCTCAGCGGCATCGCCGTCCAGTAGATCTTGGAGGGGCCGAAGCCGCGCTCCGTGGCGATCTCCGAGGCGCGCATGGCGACCCGGTGCGCCTGGATGTGGTCGGGGTGGCCGTAGAAGCCGTTCGGGTCGTACGTGACGACGACCTGCGGGCGTACCTCATCCATGATCTTGACGAGGTAGCCGGCCGCCTCCTCGAGGTCCGCGCCCCAGAAGGCGCGCGGGTGCTCGTTGGCGGGGGTGCCCATCATGCCCGAGTCGCGGTAGCGGCCCGCCCCGCCGAGCATGCGGTGGTCGATCGGGCCGAGCGCCGCCAGCGCCTGCCGCAGCTCCACCAGCCGGTAGCCGCCGAGCTGGTCGGCCTGCGCCGCCTCCAGCTGGGCCAGCTCGGGCACGTGGATCTCGCCCTCCTCACCCAGCGTGCAGGTCACCAGGGTGACGTGGGCGCCGAGAGCGGCGTAGTGGGCCATGGTCGCGCCGGTGCCGATCGACTCGTCGTCGGGATGCGCGTGCACGAACACAATGCTGCGAGCCACCCGGTCACTCTAGCCCGCATCAGGCAAACCGCCACGCGCCGACCTCCCGCGTCGATAGCATCGCGGCCATGGAGGCGCAGCAGCCTGACGGACCGGGGCCTGGCCACCGCATCGCCGTCAGTGCTGACGGCCTGCGGGTGGGGCACCTGCACGACCGCGTACTCGACATCTGCGAGCCGCTCGGCCGGCGGTCACGGACCGTGGCCGAGGGGGTCGACGACTTCGCCCTCGACCGCACCGGCGCCGTCGTGGCGTGGACCGCGGACGGCCGGCTGTACCGCGGCGACGCGGGCGGCGTGACCGCCATCGGCACGCCCGGCCCGGTGGCCGCGGCCCGCCCGGACCCGACCGGGCGCCGCATCGCCTACCTGCACCAGGGCACGCTGCGGGTCGCCTCGGCCGACGGCGACGAACTGCTCGCCGGGGAGCCCGACGGGGTGCGCTGGGGCGAGCCCGACCCGCACGCGGCGTACTTCGGCCGCGGCTCCGGCTGGTGGTGGGCCCCGGACGGGGAGACCGTGCTGGCCACCCGCCGCAGCGGCGAGCAGGTGTCGCTGCACCTGCTCGACCTCGACGGCGGCTGGGTCGACGTGCACTGGGACCGCGAGATCTACCCGTACCTCGGCGCGGTGCGCTGGGCCGACGGCGGCCCGCTGATCACCGCGCTGCGCCGCTCGCAGGGCCACGGCCTGGTGCTGGCGGTGGACCGCCGGACCGGCGAGACGCAGGTCCACGCCGAGCTGGCCGACCCGCGCTGGGTCAACCCCATCGCCGGTACGCCGCGCCACCTCGCCGACGGCCGGGTGCTGGTCGGCGGCGAGATCTCCCATGACGGGTACGACGCGCGCTGCCTGTTCGCCGACGGCACCCTGCTCACCCCGCCCAACCTGTACGTCCGGCGCGTCGTGGGACGCCTCGGCCCCGGCTCGGCCGGTGGCGAGCTGGGCGACCTGCTCATCGAGGCCAGCGAGGGCGAGCCCGCCGAGCAGCACCTGTTCCGGGTACGCAGCAGCACCAGCGGCGGCATGGTGGTGCACCGGCTCACCAGCGCGCCGGGCTGGCACAGCGCGGCCTGCGGTGGCGACACCGTGGTGACCGGCTTCCGCAGCCTCGACGACGAGGGCGTGCAGCTGACCGTCTGGCACGCCGGCAACATGATCACGGAGCTGACCCCGCGCCGCCCGGTGCCCGCCACCACGAACCGGCCCACCCTGGACCGGGTCACCGACCGGCGGCTGCCCACCGCCGTGCTGTACCCGCCGGGGCACGTCTTCGGCCGGCGGCTGCCGGTGCTGCTGTGCCTGCCGGACACCCCGACCGGCCAGCAGGTGCGCAACGACCACGAGGCGTTCACGCAGGCCCGGCACTGGGCCGAGGCCGGGTTCGCGGTGGTGCTGGTGGACGGGCGGGGCACCGTCGGGGTGTCGCCGAGCTTCGAGAAGGTGACCCACCGCCGGGTGGCCGACCTGGCCGTCGCCGACCACGCCGAGGCGCTGCGGATCCTCGCCGACAAGCACTCCGACCTCGACCTGACCCGGGTCACCGCGTACGGCCGCGGCTTCGGCGGCTGGCTGGCCGCGCTGCTGGCGGCCCGGCGGCCGGAGACGGTGCGTGCGGCGATCGCCGTCGAGCCGTGGGACTGGGAGCGGCTGCCGATCCCGCTGGCCGAGCGCTACCTGGGGCCACGCGAACTCGACAGCGAGATCTACGCCCGCCACGCCCTCGACGAGCTCCCGCCGACCGTCGTCATCCAGGAGACCGCCCCCACCTCGATCCCCACCTGACCGCAGCGGCCGCCACCCGGCGCGGCTCCCGGTCCGGCCGGCCGGCGATGGAGATAGCTGTCTCGTGTCAGAACCTGCGGCCTCACTCGGCTTTCTGACCGGAAACAGCGATCTTCCCCAGCCAACCGCCGGGCTCTGCGGCCGGTGACCAGGTCAGAGGCTGAGCTGGGCCTTGACCGCGGCCCGTGCGGCGATCTCGTCGGCGGTGGCAGCCTTCTGGCGGGCCTTGTCGGCGGCCCGCTGCGCCCGGACGGCGATCTCACGCGTGCGGACTGCCATGAGCGGACCCCCTGCCTGCTTCGTCGTGGTCGCCCGGGGCTGGACCACGCTGTCCTCCCCGGGCACATGTCCCAGGATGGCGCAGGTCAGACGGCCGCGCACCTGTCGGAAGCAAGGAGCCGGACCCCCCGTTCGGAAGTTTCCGCGGGGAGCCCGGCTCAACGATCTTGCGCGAACTGTTGCCTTTATGCCCGGTTGGGGCGTGTCATACCCACAGTCCGCGCAAGATCGGCGCTGCGGGGGTGGGTCACTGCTTCACGAAGGCGCGGGTGAAGGCGGGGTAGCCGAAGATGCTGTCGATGTAGAGGCCACCGACCTTCGTGCCGTGGATGTAGAAGGCCACGTCGGCGTACAGCGGGACGGCCGGCGCCAGCTCCTTCATGATCCGCTCGTCGATCTTGGCCCACTCGTCGGCCTGCTTGGCCGGGTCGAGCGCCAGGACGCGGTCGAACTCCGCGTTGATCGCGTCGTTGTTGATGAAGGACGTGTTGCTGTTGCCCTCGGCCTTGATGCTGCGGCCGTCGAAGAGCACCGGCAGGATCGCCGCGCCGCTCGGCCAGTCCGCCGCCCAGGAGTCCAGGTACAGGTCCCAGGGGTTGTCCTTCTTCTTGGTGTCGTCCAGCTTGCTGTCCGCGGGGGTGGTGCGGACAGTGATCTTGAAGCCGGCCTTCTCCAGGTTGTTCTTCAGCTGGGTGCCGATCTCCTGGTCACCGGAGTCGTCGCTGATCGCGAGCACCAGCTCGGGGGTCTTGCCGGCGAGCGTCGCCTTGGCCTTGTCGATGTCGCCGTTCTTGCCGGCCGGGTACACGTCGAACGACTTGAAGCCCAGCGTCGACGGCGGCATCAGGGTGGTCATCGGGGACGCGACGTAGTCGCCGCCCAGCGACTTGATCAGACCCTCGCGGTCGATCGCGTAGTTGAGCGCCTGGCGCACGGCCAGGTCGGTGACCCGCTGGGTGTTGATGGTGAGCCGGTTCGCGCTCGGCGTCGGCTCCAGCAGCGTGCGGCCCTTGAGGCCGGCGTCGCCGGACACCTTCGCGACCCGCGAGGTGGCGACGCCGTTCCAGCCCAGCGTGGCGGCGTCGGTGCCGTCGGCGATGATCCGGTCGGTCTGCGCGGTGGCGTCGGGGCCGAACTGCCAGACGAACTTGTCCGGGTACTGGTGGCGCACCGGGTCGGTGGCCGGGTCCCAGTGCTCGTTCTTCTCGAAGACCAGCTCGACGCCGGCGGTGTTCTTGGTCAGCTTGTACGGGCCGGACGCGAACGGCGCGCCGTCCAGGTCGACGCCGGTGTCCTTGGCCGGCGGCAGCGGCGCGGTGGACGGCAGCGACGCGGCGAACGGCAGGTCGCAGTGCGGCTTGGCGAACTCGAAGCGGATCGTCTTGTCATCCGGCGTGGTCAGGCCCGGCGGCAGCGACGTCTTGTTGGCCTTGAAGTCCCACTTGGTGTCGAACGCCGCGGTGTCGGCCAGCCACTCCTGGATGTAGGTCGGGCCGCCGGCGAGGTCCGGGTTGAACGAGCGGGCGATACCGTACGCGATCTCCTTGGAGGTGATCGGGCTGCCGTCCTCGAACTTGACCCCGCTCTTGATCTTGAATTCCCAGACCTTGCAGTCGTTGTTGACGTTCACGCCCGGGGTCTCGGCCAGGTCGCCGACCAGGGTGACGTGACCCTTGCCGTCGTCCTTCCAGGTGGTGAGGAAGCGGGAGTACAGCGGCGCGGTGTTGAGGCCCACGAAGTTGTAGATGCGCTGCGGGTCCAGGTGCGAGATCTTGGTCTCGCGCAGGATGGTGAAGGTGCCGCCCTTGACCGCACCCGGGACCTCCGGCGCCGGGCCGAGCGAGTCCTTCGGGTCGGTGGCGATGACCCCGCTGGCCTTGCGGTCGGTGTCGACGCCGGACTCCTGGTTGGTGTTCTCGCTACAGGCGCTCAGCGCCACGACCAGCGCAACCGCGCCGGCCGCGGCGAGTGCCGCTCTCGTTCTCATATCCACTCCAGTCACTCGTGCCAGATGTGAAGGAAACCTACAAATTATGTAGCAATGATCGACGGATTTCGCCATACCCGGTCGGTTACAGCTTGGTCGCTAACCCAGCCGCACCCGGGGGTCGATGACCGCGTACAGCAGGTCGACCACGATGTTGGCGACGACGATGAAGACCGCCGAGATGAGCACGGTCGCCATGATCGTCGAGAGGTCGCCGAGCCGGACCGCCTCGACGGCGGTGCGGCCCAGGCCCTGGATGCCGAAGGTGGTCTCGGTGATGACCGTGCCGCCCAGCGCGCCGCCGACGTCGAGCCCCGCGATGGTGACGATCGGCGTGATCGCCGCGCGCAGCGCGTGCCGGCCGTACGCCTTCGACTTGGTCAGGCCCTTGGCCCGTGCGGTGCGCACGTAGTCCTCGGCCAGCGTCTCCAGCATCTGCGCCCGCGACAGCCGCGCGTACACCGCCGAGAACAGGAACGCCAGCGCCACCCAGGCCAGCACCAGGCCCGCGGCCCAGTCCAGCGGGCTCTCCCACAGCGACACGTAGCGCGGCGGCGGCAGGATCTTCAGCGTGTACACGAAGATGATCAGCAGGATGCCGCCCACGAAGTAGAGCTGCATCGAGGCGCCGGTCAGCGAGAACCCGATGGCCAGCCGGTCGAAGACGGTGCCGCGTTTCAGCGCCGACAGCATGCCCAGCCCGATGCCGAGCCCCAGCCACAGGATCGCGGCCGGGATGACGATGCTCAGCGTCACCGGGATGACCCGGGCGAAGATGTCGCTGACCTCTTCGTTGTTGATGTACGAGTAGCCCAGGCACGGCACGTCGCACCAGCCGCCCTGGGCGCTGCCCAGGTCGCGGCCGACGAAGACGCCCTTGACGTAGCCGGTGTACTGGTCGAGCAGCGGGTCGTTGAGGCCCAGCTCGTCGCGCATGCGCTCCAGCCGCTCGGCGTTGCAGTTCTTCTCGCACATGGTGGCCACCGCGTCGCGGGGCAGCATGAAGAACATGCCGAACGCGACCAGGCTGACCGCGAACAGGGTCAGCGTGCCGAGCAGCATCCGCTTGATCAGGAATCGCAGCATTGGCGTGCCCCCTACCGGCTTGACTTGGGGTCGAGCGCGTCCCGCAGGCCGTCGCCGAACAGGTTGAAGGCAAGCACCAGCAGGAAGATCACGGTGCCCGAGAAGATCAGGTACATCGGGTCGCCGTCGATGAACTCCAGGCTCTTGCTGATCATCACGCCGAAGTCGGGGGTCGGGTCGACGATGCCGATGCCGAGGAAGGACAGCGCCGCCTCACCGGTGATGTAGCCGGGCACCGCCAGCGAGAACGTGATCAGGATCGGCGCCCACAGGTTGGGCAGCAGCTGCCGGAACAGGATGTGCCACAGCCCGGCGCCGCTGGCCCGCGCCGCCTCGACGAACTCGCGCTCGCGCAGCGACACCACCTGCCCGCGCACCAGCCGGGCGGTGCCGGTCCAGCCGAACATCGCGAACAGCAGGATCATCACCGCGATCCGGAACGGCACGTCGATGTCGTCGCGCGGGCCGTAGAAGCGCGCGGTCACCGTCGGCATGACGGCCAGCGCGAAGATGAGGAACGGCAGCGCCAGCGCGAAGTCGATGACCCAGCTGATCACCGCGTCGATCCAGCCGCCCAGGTAGCCGGCGACGATGCCGAGCACGATGCCCATCGCCGTGGTCAGCAGCGCCGCCGAGGTGGCGATCAGCAGCGAGGTGCGCAGGCCGTACACCAGGCGGATGAAGACGTCGCGGCCCAGCCGCGGCTCCAGCCCGAACCAGTGCTCGCCCGAGACGCCGCCGAGGTAGCCCAGCGGCAGGCTGTTGTTGGCGATCTTGTCCTGGAACTGCTCGTACGGCCCGATGCCGTAGAGCAGCTCGACCAGCGGCGCGGCCACGCCGAGCAGCACGAAGAAGAGCATCACCCAGCCGCTCACCACGGCGGTCCGGTTCTTGCGCAGCCGCTCCCAGGCCAGCCGGCCCGGCGAGCGCCCGACCATGGCGGGCCCCGGCGCGACCGGCACGGCCGTCGGGTCCAGGCCGCCGGGCTCGGTCTCGATCTGCGACAGACTCATGCGGACACCTCCGGTACGTTCGCGTTGGTCTGCCCGGGAACGTGCGCCGCCGAGCCCAGCGGCCCGCTCTCCCCAGCGGGCTCGGGGCCGGGCCGGCCGCTTTCCCCAGCGGGCTCGGGAAAGTGGCACGCCACCAGCTGCGGGCTGCCGTCGCGGGCGACCAGCGGGGGCTGCTCGGACGCGCACACGTCCTGCGCCTTCCAGCAGCGGGTGCGGAAGCGGCAGCCCGACGGCGGGTTGAGCGGTGTCGGCACGTCGCCGGTGAGCCGGATGCGCTGCTGCGGCACGCCGAACGCGGCCACGTCCGGCACCGCCGAGAGCAGGGCCTTGGTGTACGGGTGGCGCGGCCGCTCGTAGATGTCGGCCCGATCGCCGACCTCGACGACCTTGCCCAGGTACATCACGGCGACGCGGCGGCTGAAGTGGCGCACCACGGCCAGGTCGTGCGCGATGAACACGAACGCCAGGTCCAGCTCCCGCTGCAGGTCGCGCAGCAGGTTGACGACCTGCGCCTGGATCGACACGTCCAGCGCCGACACCGGCTCGTCGGCGACGATGAGCTTGGGCCGCAGCGCGAGCGCGCGGGCGATGCCGATGCGCTGGCGCTGGCCGCCGGAGAACTCGTGCGGGAAGCGGTTGTAGTGCTCGGGGTTGAGCCCGACCAGCTCCAGCAGCTCCTGCACGCGGGCCTTGACACCCTGCGGCGGCTTGATGCCGTTGACCTCCAGCGGCATCGCCACGATCTTGCCGACGGTGTGCCGCGGGTTCAGCGAGGAGTACGGGTCCTGGAAGATGATCTGCAGGTCCTGCCGCAGCGGGCGCATCGCCGAGCGGCCCAGCTTGGTGATGTCGCGGCCCTGGAACTCGATCGAGCCCGCGGTCGGCTCCAGCAGGCGCACCAGCATGCGGCCGGTGGTCGTCTTGCCGCAGCCGGACTCGCCGACCAGGCCGAGCGTCTCGCCGGCGCGCACGTCGAGGTCGACGCCGTCGACCGCCTGCACCAGCGCCTTGCCCCCGGTCATCCCCTGGCGCACGGCGAAGTGCTTGGTCAGCCCGCGCACCTTCAGCAAGGGTTCGGATGTCACTGGGCCACCCCCACGTGCGCGATCTCCTCGGTGTAGATCGAGGTCCGGCGGTCCTCGGGCAGGTGACAGGCGACGCGGTGGCCGTCGGCCGGCACCGGCAGCAGCTGCGGCACGTCGGTGGCGCACGGCTCGGGCTTCATCGCGTACGCGCAGCGCGGGTGGAACGCGCAGCCGGGCGGCACGTTGATCAGGCTCGGCGGGTTGCCCTTGATGGGCTTGAGGTCGATCTCGGGGTCGCCGTGCAGGCTCGGGATGCTGGCCAGCAGGCCCCACGTGTACGGGTGCTGCGGGCCGCGCATCACCTGCGCCACCGAGCCGTGCTCGACCGCGCGGCCGCCGTACATGACCAGCACCTCGTCGGCGACCTGGCTCACCACGCCCAGGTCGTGGGTGATCAGGATGACCGCGGAGTTGAACTCGCGCTGCAGGTCGGCCAGCAGGTCGAGGATCTGCGCCTGCACCGTCACGTCCAGCGCGGTGGTCGGCTCGTCGGCGATGAGCAGCGCCGGGTCGTTCATCAGCGACATCGCGATCATGACCCGCTGGCGCATGCCGCCGGAGAACTCGTGCGGGTACTGCCCGAACCGGCGGTCCGGCTGCGGGATGCCGACCCGGCCCAGCATGTCGACGGCCCGGCGGTGCGCCTGCTTCTTCGACGCGTCCGGATGGTGCGCGCGGTACGCCTCCGTCAGCTGGCGGCCCACCGTGTAGAAGGGGTGCAGCGCCGACAGCGGGTCCTGGAAGATCATCGCGACGTCGCGGCCGCGCAGCTTGCGCATCTCGTCGTCGGGCAGCCCCACCAGCTGCCGCCCGCCGAGGGTGATCTCACCGGTGATCCGGGTTCGGGTCGGATCGTGCAGCCCCATCACCGCTAGACTGGTGACGCTCTTGCCCGAGCCGGATTCGCCGACGATGCCGAGCGTGCGCCCTCTGCCGAGGCCGAAGCTCACCCCGTCCACCGCACGGACCTCGCCGTCCGCGGTGCTGAACCGCACCCGTAGGTCGTTGACCTGCAGATACGGCGGGTCCGCAGCATCGTGCGTCATTGCCGCTCCCGTCCCTGCCGATGAAGAAAACTTTCATACTCGTGCGCCAAAAGGTAACGGACCCCGGCGTGTCGGCAACAGACGCGGTACGTAACAACTGGCTAACGCCACCCCTCCGATCGGCCGTCTCCGACGGCTGAGCAGCCGAAAGAGTGTTCACGACAGTTGCTGCGGCAGGCAAGTCGGACGATCGCCGTCAGTGCCGACGAGCCGGGCGATCCCGATGAGCGGGCGACGATACGGACGATCGCGGCGCGCGGGCGACGCACCGGGCGCCATCGGACTAGGGTGGCGATCATGAGCTTCTTCGACGTCGCGGAGGCGGCGGTGGCGGCGGCGCTCGACGCGGGCGCGCGTTACGCCGACGCCAGGGTCATGCACAAGCGCTACGAGTCCATGGACGCCCGCAACGGCGAGGTCGAGGACCTCAGCTCCGACGAGTCCGCCGGCATCGGCGTACGCGCGCTCGTCGGCTCCAGCTGGGGCTTCTACGCCGTGCCGGACCTGTCCGACAGCGCGGCACGGCTGGCCGGTGCCCGCGCCACCGCCATCGCCAAGGCCAGCGCCCGCGTGGCCGGACCGGCCGCGGACCTGGTGCCGACCACCGTCAGCCACGCCACCTGGGCCAGCGAATGCCTGGTCGACCCGCTCGCGGTGCCCCTGTCCGACAAGGGCGACCTGCTCACCCACGCCACCAAGACGATGGTCGAGCACGGCGCCGACCAGGCCACCGCCGTGTACCAGATCTGGGACACCCGCAAGTGGTTCGTCTCCAGCGAGGGCCACCGCATCGACCAGCACGTCCGCGAGTGCGGCGCGGGCATCCAGGCCACCTCGATCGGCGCGGGCGAGACGCAGGTGCGCTCCTACCCCGCCGCCCGCGGCCAGTACGGCACCCGCGGCTGGGAGCTGGTGCGCGAGCTGGACCTGCTCGCCCACGCGCCGCGGCTGGCCGAGGAGTCCCGCGCGCTGCTGTCCGCGCCGCTGTGCCCGGCCGGCGAGACCGCGCTGATCCTCGGCCCCGAGCAGCTGTTCCTGCAGATCCACGAGTCGGTCGGGCACGCCATCGAGCTGGACCGCATCCTCGGCTGGGAGGCCGCGTTCGCGGGCACCTCCTGGCTGGACCTGGCCCAGCTCGGCAGCCTGCGCTACGGCTCGGAGCTGATGAACATCACCATCGACCCGACCCTGCCCGGCGCGCTGGGCAGCTTCGGCTTCGACGACGAGGGCACCCCGGCGGCCAAGCGGTACGCCGTCAAGGACGGCATCTGGGTCGGCGTGCTCGCCGGGCGCGACTCGGCGGCGCTGGCCGGGCTCGACTACGGCGGCAGCGTGCGGGCCGACGGCTGGTCCCGGCTGCCCATGGTGCGGATGACCAACGTGGGCCTCGAACCCGGCCCGCACACCCTGGAGCAGATCATCGCCGAGACCGACGACGGCGTGTTCATGGAGAACAACCGCTCCTGGTCCATCGACGACAAGCGGCTCAACTTCCAGTTCGGCTGCGAGATCGCGTACGAGGTGAAGAACGGCAAGCGCGGCCGCATGCTGCGCAACCCGACCTACACCGGCATCGGGCCGAAGTTCTGGCAGTCCATGGACATGCTCTCCAGCGAGGTCCAGTACTGGGGCACCCCGAACTGCGGCAAGGGCCAGCCCACCCAGGCCGGGCACACCGGCCACCCGTCGGCTCCGGCCCGTTTCCAGGGGGTACGCGTGGGGGTGCGCGCATGACGACCGCGGGAACCGCGCCGGCCCGTGCCGCCGGCGAGCGTTGCGAGGAGAGGGCATGACCGTCGAGAAGATCGCCGAGCAGGTGCTCGACCTGGCGCAGCGGGCGCTGCCCGGGGCCGAGATCGAGGTCAGCGCGGACGCGGTGCACCGGGCGCTGACCCGGTTCGCCAACTCCCGCATCCACCAGAACGTCGCCGAGGACACCGTCGGCGTGCGGCTGCGCGCTCACCTCGACGGGCGCACGGTCACCACCACCAGCACGCTGACCAGCCCGGAAGGGCTCACCTCGCTGGTGTCGCGCACCGCAGCCGCGGTCCGCTCCGCGCCCCGCGACCCGGGCTGGCCCGGCCTGGCCCCAGCCGCGGCGCTCGCCCTGCCCGGCGAGGTCGACGAGGCGACCCGCGAGGCGTCCCCGGACGACCGCGCGGCCCGGATCCGCGACTTCGTCGACGCGGCGGGCGGCCTGGAGACGGCCGGCTACTGCCAGACCGGCTACTGGACCGGCGCCTTCCGCAACTCCGCCGGCCAGGCGCTGGCGGCGTCGGCGACCACCGCCGACATGGACGGCATCGCCCGCGACGCCGGCGCCGGCGGTATCGCCGACGGCGTCGCGCGCCGCTCCGGCGTCGCCCTGTCCGAGCTGGACGGCGCCGCGCTCGGCGCCCGCGCCGCGGGCAAGGCGCGCGCCCAGGCCGACCCGGTCGAGCTGCCGGCCGGCCGGTACGAGGTCGTCCTCGAACCCGAGGCGGTCGCCGACCTGCTCACGAACTTCTCGTACTTCGGCTTCAACGCCAAGGCGCACCAGGAGCGGCGCTGCTTCGCCGAGCCCGGCACGCAGCAGTTCGACGAGGCGATCACGCTCTACGACGACCCGCGTGAGCCGTACGACGCCGAGGGCACGCCGCGTACCCGCCTCGCGCTGGTCGAGAAGGGCGTGACCACGGCGCTCGCGCAGGACCGGCGCACCGCCGCGACCGGCGGCGGCGCCTCCACCGGCCACGCCGGGGCGTTCGGCGCGGCCTGGGGCCCGACCCCGCAGAACCTCGCCTTCGCCCCCGGCACTGCCACCGTCGACGAGATGATCTCCCGGGTCACGCGCGGGCTGCTCATCACGGACCTCTGGTACACCCGCGTGCTCGACCCGCGCACCCTCGCCCTGACCGGCCTCACCCGCAACGGCGTCTGGCTGATCGAGGACGGCGAGGTCACCCGCCCGGTCCGCAACATGCGCTTCACCCAGCTCTACCCGCAGGCACTGGGTCCCGGCGCGGTCCTCGGCGTGGGCGCCGAAGCCGTGCCCCAGCCGTCCCGCGTCTTCCTCGGCGCCTGGACCTCCCCCGCCCTCCACCTCGCCTCCTGGAACCTCACCGGCGGCGCCAGCGGCTGAACTCCGGTCCACCCCGTCCGGCAGTTTCGGGGAAACTGCAGCTTCGCGTCCCGGGATTCGCGCAGTTTCCCCGAAACTGCACACCGAGCTGCGGCGTGTGCGCCGGAACGGGGGCGCCCGGCCGGGTTTGTTATCGACGTTGGCCTATCTGGATGAGTTCGATCTCGAGTTCGTCATCCAGATAGGCCAACGTCAATGGTGGGCGGGGTAGGTGGCGGACTGGGTGCACACGGGAGACGGGGCGGCGGTGCCGCGTACCCGCGCGTGGGCTTCTTGATCGTTGGAGTTGCCTGGCAGATGGGCGTATCCGGGGTCATGATTCGCCCGTTTGCCAGGCAGGACGGGTGATCAAGCGGGGGTCGGCGGGTGATCCGTGTCCGAGGACGGCGAGACCGCGATGCCGTACGTCACAGTGTCCCCGGTCACATGATCGACATCTTTCGGCGTAACGTGTCCGTGATTGATCCACGCACGTGTTCCCCACTGGTATCTCAGGGAGCGACGAAGAGATGACGACGACGGCAACGAGGCCGACGGGCGCGAAACCCCGCGCCGCGATCGACGCCAAGACGTTGCGCACGGACCGCTGGTGGCTCGCGCCGGTACTCACGGTCATCGGCCTGACGGCCTGGGTGGTGTACGCGACGGTCCGGGTGTTCATGCAGAAGTGGTACTGGATCGACGCCTACCACTACCTGACCCCGTTCTACTCGCCCTGCGTCTCGAAGGGCTGCTATCCGGCGGCCGCCGAGTTCGGACGGTTCATCCCGGACAACCCGCTCATCCCGTACGCGGCCCTGTCCCTGCCGTTCCTGCTGCTGTTCCGGCTGACCTGCTACTACTACCGCAAGGCGTACTACCGGTCGTTCTGGCTGTCCCCGCCGGCCTGCGCCGTGCCCGACGGCCACGCGAGGTACACCGGCGAGACCCGCTTCCCGCTGATCTTCCAGAACGCGCACCGGTACGCCTTCTACGCGGCGGCCCTGATCTCGCTCATCAACACCTGGGACGCGGTCGTGGCGATGCACTCGCCCGGCGGCGGCTTCGGGTTCGGCCTGGGCAACGTGATCCTGTGGATCAACGTGATCATGCTGTGGGCGTACACCGTGTCCTGCCACTCCTGCCGGCACATCGTCGGCGGCCGGCTCAAGCACTTCTCCAAGCACCCGGTGCGCTACCGCGCGTGGACGTTCGTGTCCAAGCTCAACGCCCGGCACATGGGCCTGGCCTGGATCACGCTGGCGACGCTGGCGATCACCGACTTCTACATCATGGGGCTCGCCGCCGGCTGGTGGAACGACCTGCGGTTCATCGGCTGAGCCGGGATAGGTGACACAGATGGTCAACATTGAGAAGCACTGGTACGACGTCGTCGTGATCGGCGCCGGCGGCGCGGGTCTGCGCGCCGCGATCGAGGCCCGGCTGGCCGGCAAGAAGGTCGCCATCATCTCCAAGTCGCTGTTCGGCAAGGCCCACACGGTCATGGCCGAGGGCGGCGCGGCCGCGGCGATGGGCAACGTCAACCCGAACGACAACTGGATGGTCCACTTCCGCGACACCATGCGGGGCGGCAAGTTCCTGAACAACTACCGGATGGCCGAGCTGCACGCCAAGGAGGCGCCGGAGCGGATCTGGGAGCTGGAGACCTACGGCGCGCTCTTCGACCGGACCAAGGACGGCAAGATCTCGCAGCGCAACTTCGGCGGCCACGAGTACCCGCGCCTGGCCCACGTCGGCGACCGCACCGGCCTGGAGCTGATCCGCACCCTGCAGCAGAAGATCGTCTCGCTGCAGCAGGAGGACCGGGCCAAGCACGGCGACTACCAGGCGCGGCTGCGCGTCTTCGCCGAGTGCACCATCACCGAGCTGCTGCTCGACTCGTCCACCGGCGACAAGCGGATCGCGGGCGCGTTCGGTTACCACCGCGAGTCCGGCGAGTTCGTGCTGTTCGAGGCGCCCGCCGTGGTGCTGGCCACGGGCGGCGTCGGCCGCTCGTACAAGGTCACCTCGAACTCTTGGGAGTACACCGGTGACGGCCACGCGCTGGCGCTGCGCGCCGGGGCGAAGCTGATCAACATGGAGTTCCTGCAGTTCCACCCGACCGGCATGGTCTGGCCGCCGTCGGTGCGGGGCATCCTGGTCACCGAGTCGGTCCGCGGCGACGGCGGCGTCCTCAAGAACACCGAGGGCAAGCGGTTCATGTTCGACTACGTCCCCGACGTCTTCCGCAAGCAGTACGCGGAGACGCCCGAGGAGGCCGACCGCTGGTACACCGACCCCGACAACAACCGCCGCCCCCCGGAGCTGCTGCCCCGCGACGAGGTGGCCCGCGCCATCAACTCCGAGGTCAAGGCCGGGCGCGGCACCAAGGCCGGCGGCGTCTACCTCGACATCGCCTCGCGCCGCCCCGCCGCGGAGATCCTCAAGAAGCTGCCGTCCATGTACCACCAGTTCAAGGAGCTGGCGGACGTGGACATCACCACCGCGCCGATGGAGGTCGGGCCGACCTGCCACTACGTGATGGGCGGCGTCGAGGTCGACCCGGACACCGCGGCGACGCCCGGCGTGCTGGGCCTCTACGCGGCCGGTGAGGTCTCCGGCGGCATGCACGGCTCCAACCGGCTCGGCGGCAACTCGCTGTCCGACCTGCTGGTGTTCGGCAAGCGCGCGGGCGAGTACGCGGCCGCGTACACCGACGGCCTGGCCAAGCGGCCGAAGGTGGACGACACCCAGGTCGCCGCGGCGGTCGAGGAGGCGCTCACCCCGCTGGCCCGCGACGGCGGCGAGAACCCGTACACCCTGCAGAGCGATCTGCAGGACGTGATGGGCGACCTGGTCGGCATCATCCGCCGCCAGGGCGAGCTGGAGGATTCGCTGACCCGGCTGGCGGAGCTGCGCGAGCGCATCCGCAAGGTCGGCGCGGCCGGCGGCCGCCGCTACAACCCGGGCTGGCACCTCGCCCTGGACCTGCGCAACATGCTCGTCGTCTCGGAGTGCACCGCGAAGGCGGCGCTGGAGCGCGAGGAGTCGCGCGGCGGCCACACCCGCGAGGACTTCCCGAAGATGAGCTCGAAGTGGCGCCAGGTCAACCTGGTCTGCTCGCTGACCACCGACGGCGATGTGGAGCTCACCCACCAGCCGATCCCGACGATGACCCCCGACCTGCTCGCCCTGTTCGAGAAGTCCGAGCTGGCCAAGTACATGACGGAGGAGGAGCTGTCGTGACTCTGAGGCAGTTCAAGGTGTGGCGGGGCGACGCGTCCGGCGGCCAGCTGAACGACTACAAGGTCGAGGTCAACGAGGGTGAGGTCGTGCTCGACGTCATCCACCGGCTGCAGGCCACCCAGGAGCCCGACCTGGCCTGCCGCTGGAACTGCAAGGCGGGCAAGTGCGGCTCCTGCTCGATGGAGATCAACGGTATGCCCCGCCTCGGGTGCATGACCCGGATGTCCACCTTCGAGGAGGACGAGACCATCACGGTCACCCCGCTGCGCACCTTCCCGGTCATCCGCGACCTGGTCACCGACGTGTCCTTCAACTACCAGAAGGCCGTCGAGATGCCCGCGTTCGCGCCGCCGGCCGGCGTCGCGCCGGGCGAGTACCGCATGCAGCAGGTCGACGTCGACCGCTCGCAGGAGTTCCGCAAGTGCATCGAGTGCTTCCTGTGCCAGAACACCTGCCACGTCGTACGCGACCACGAGGAGAACAAGCCGCCCTTCTCCGGCCCGCGCCTGTTCATCCGCGCGGCCGAGCTGGACATGCACCCGCTGGACGCCCGGCACGACCGCAAGGAGATCGCGCAGCAGCAGCAGGGCCTCGGCTACTGCAACATCACCAAGTGCTGCACCGAGGTCTGCCCCGAGCACATCAAGATCACCGACAACGCCATCATCCCCATGAAGGAACGGGTCGTGGATCGCCGCTATGATCCGCTCGTGGTATTCGGACGCAAGATTCTCCGCCGTGACCAGCTGGCCCCCACCGTGCCGGCCGGCCCGACCGTGCACGCCGGCCCCGTCACCGTGGCCGACGACCAGGCCCCCGTCAACTTCAGCCGCGGAGCCGGCGCCCCGCAGGGCCCCGAGGTCAACGCCGCAGGTCATGTCAACCTGAACGAGATGCTCTCCGACCGCCCCGCGGCCGCGAGCCCCTTCGGCGAAGACATCACCTTCCCCGTAGACCCCAGTTCCCTCAACTACTACCACCCCGAGCGCTGACCCCGCTTTCTCACTGCGCCGCGTCGATCTTGCGCGAGATCGATGCGATCTTGAGGCAAGCCCATAGCACACGGCGGGCTTGATCAGGGGGTTGTGCACAACCGGGGCGCTGTCCACAGGAGAGGGTGCGCGCGGGTGGAGTTCGACTCCGCCCCGCGCGCACCCTCTCTGCCATGTCCGTCCCCGCCACGCTCCGGCAGCTGCGCACCGAGGGCGTCTCCGTGCAGCACCTGCGGACCGCCCACCACCGCGGTCACCTGCGCCGACCCTGGCGCGGCGTGTACGCGCTCGACACCGACGAGATCAGCCGGGTGCAGGCCCTGTTCGCGCTGCTGCCCGAGGGGGCACGGCTGTCCGGGCCGACCGCCGCGGCGTGGTACGGCTTCGGCGTCTCGCCGTCCCCGCTGATCCATGTCACCGTGCCGCAGGGGCACGCCCACCCACGGCTGGACGGCGTCACGGCGGGCGAGTCGGCGCTCCCGCTCCCCGAGCCGGTGTGGCGGCACGGCGTGCCGCTGCTACCGCCCGAACGGGTCGCGGTGACCCTGGCCCGGACCGTACGCCGCATCGACGCCCTGCCCATCCTCGACGCCGCACTGCGGGCCGGTGCGGTCTCCCCCGACCTGCTGGCCGCCGAGCTGTGGACCCACGGCGGCCTGCGCGGCGTCTGCCAGGCCCGCGAGCTGGTGCCGCTGGCCGACGGCCGCGCCGAGTGCCGCCAGGAGAGCCAGCTGCGCCTGGTCATCGTCGACGGCGGCCTGCCCCGCCCCGAACCCCAGCTCGAGGTGGGCCGCTTCCGCCTGGACCTGGCCTACGAGGAGATCAAGGTCGGCATCGAGTACGACGGCTCGTCGCACCTCACCCGCGACCGCATCCGCCACGACCGCTACCGCGGCAACTGGCTCGCCGCCCAGGGCTGGCACATGCGCCACTTCACCGACCAGGACCTCTACGCCCACCCCCGCCGCATCGTCGCCGCTCTCCGCCCGTTGCTCACCCCGGCCTGGTCCTGACCCGTCAACGCAAGATCGCGACGATCTTGCGCGAACTGTTGGGGATACGCCGGGATCGCCCGTGTCGTACCCACAGTCCACGCAAGATCGTCGCGATCTCGGGGGTTACTTCAGGAACGTGGTGAGGTCGTCGAGGATCTTGTTGGCGGCGGTGACGCCGATGCCGGTCATCCAGGTCTCGTCGGCGACGACCTGGGTCTTGCCTGCCTTGACGGCGGACAGGGTGGACCAGAGCGGGCCGGCGGTGATCTTCTGCTGCTCGGCGGCGGACTTCTCGCCGTACGCGGCGATGAAGATGAAGTCGCCGTCGACCTCGGTGAGGCGCTCGGCGCTCACCTTGTCGAAGCGCTTGTCGTCCTTGTCGGCCAGCAGCTGGCGGTCGGGGCGGCCGAGGCCGGCGTCGCCGAGCACGATGCCGGAGAACGACTCGGGGCCGTACACGCGGATGTGGTCGGGCATGAAGCGCACCAGCGAGATCTTGCGCGCGGCGGCGTCCGGGATGGCCGCGCCGACGTCCTTCGCCCGCTTCTCGTACGCCGCCAGCAGGTCCTTGGCCTGCTGCTCCTTGCCCAGAGCCTTGCCGTCGAGGAGGAAGTTCTCCTTCCAGGTCTTGCCGACGTTCTCGGTGAACACCGTCGGGGCGATCTTGGCAAGCTCGGCGTAGAACTTTTCCTGCCGGAACCTGGAGCCCAGGATCAGGTCGGGCTTGAGCCCGGCGATCGCCTCCAGGTCGGGCTCGGTGAGCACGCCGACCTCGGTGATGCCGTCGGTCGCCCCGGCGCCGAAGTACGTCGGCCAGCCGGTGAGCTCGCCGGCCCGCGCCGCGCCGACCGGCTTGACGCCCAGCGTCAGCGCGGTGTCGACCTTGTCCGTGTCCAGCACGACGACGCGCTTCGGCGCCGCGGGCACCGTGGTGGTGCCCATCGCGTGGACAATCTCGACACCGCCCGCACCGGTCTCGCCGCCGCTCTCCTTGGCCTCACCGCACCCGGCCAACACCAGCCCGGCCGCCACCGCCGCGGCCATGACCGCAACTCGCCTCTTCACAGTTGCCACTTTCCTTCCTTGCCGCCCGGCCCCGTATCCGGGCCGGTGTCGCCAAGATCGCGATGATCTTGCGCGAACTGTTATGGATTTGTCCGGTCTATGCGTGTCGCACCCACACCCCGCGCAAGATCGCCGCCTCGCAGCTGGAGGGCGGGGTGGGTCAGGTCAGGGGTGGGGGATCACCAGGGGGGAGCCGGTGAGGGGGTCGGGGATGACGGTGCAGGGGAGGGAGAAGACGTCGTGGATCAGGGGTTCGGTGAGGACCTCGGGGGGTGGGCCGGCGGCGATGATGCGGCCTGACTTCATCGCGATGACGTGGTCGGCGTAGCGGGCGGCCTGGTTGAGGTCGTGGAGGACGGCTACGACGGTGCGGCCGCCCTGCTGGAGGCGGCGCATGAGGCGGAGGACGTCGACCTGGTGGGCGGGGTCCAGGAAGGTGGTGGGCTCGTCGAGCAGGAGGGCCTCGGTCTGCTGGGCCAGGGCCATGGCGATCCAGACGCGCTGGCGCTGGCCGCCGGAGAGGGCCTCGACGGGGCGGTCGGCGAGGTCGGTGATGTCGGCGTCGGCCAGGGCGGTGTCGACCGCCGCGCGGTCCGCGGGAGACCACTGCTGCCACCAGCGCTGGTGCGGCTGGCGGCCGCGGGCGACCAGGTCGGCGACGGTCACGCCCTCGGGCACCAGGGGCGACTGGGGCAGCACCCCGAGGCGCTGGGCGACCTGGCGGGGCGGCAGGTCGTGCAGCACCTCCCCGTCGAGCAGCACGCTGCCGCCGCGCGGCTTGAGCAGGCGGCCGAGGGTACGCAGCAGCGTGGACTTGCCGCACGCGTTCGGCCCGATGATGACGGTGAGCCCGCCCGGCGGGATCTGCACCGAGAGCCCGTCGATGACGGTGCGGTCGTCGTAGCCGACGACCAGGTCCTGTCCGGCGAGCCTCATCGACGCCTCCTGATGAGCAGGTAGACCAGGTACGGGCCGCCGATGCCGGCGGTGAGCACGCCCACCGGCAGCTGGGTCGGCGCGAGCAGCATCCGTGCGGCGAGGTCTGCCAGCACCACCAGCACCGCCCCGGCCAGCGCGGACGCGAGCAGCGGCGGCCGCTCGGCGCCGGTCAGCCGCCGGGCGACCTGCGGCGCCACCAGGGCCACGAAGTCGACCGCGCCGACCTGCGCGGTGGCCGCGGCGGCGAGCACCACGCCCAGGGCCCCCGCCGCGACCCGGCGCGCGCCGGGCCGGGCACCCAGGGCACGGGCGGTGTCGTCGTCCAGGGCACTGGTCCGCAGCGCGCGGGCGGCCCACAGCAGCAGCGGCAGCGCCAGCAGCAGCACGAGGCCGAGCACGCCGGCTTCCTCGTATCCCCGGCCGTTGAGCGAGCCGATGAGCCAGATCTGGGCACGCAGCGCGTCGATGGTCTCCGCCGAGGTCATCACGATCTCGATGCCGGCCCGCAGCGCGAACGCGACGGCGACCCCAGCCAGCACGAACCGGTTCGCGGCGAACCCGGCGCGCGCGCCGAAGGCGAACACCGCCAGCGCCGCCAGCAGCCCGCCCGCCATCGCCATGGGCGCGATCAGGGCGTACGCCATGCCGGAGGTCAGCGCGATGGTGGCCGCCAGCCCCGCGCCCTGGGTGATGCCGATGACGTCGGGGCTGGACAGCGGGTTGCGGGCGACGGACTGGATCAGCGCCCCGCCGAGGCCGAACGCCGCCCCGCAGGCGACGGCGAGCACCACACGGGGGAAGCGCAGCTCGCGCACGATCAGGTCGTGGTCGGTGCCGCCGGCCAGCAGCGAGCGCACCACGTCCACCGGCGGCACGGTGACCGTGCCGATGCCCACGGCGGCCACCACGACCGCGACCAGCAGCGCGAGCAGGCCGACGCTGACCAGCAGGTCGCGCCGGGGCAGCACGAAGCTCACCCGCCCGGCGGCCAGGACGATGCCGCGACCCCGCGCTCCGGCCGCGGCGCTCATGCCGCCACCACCCGGGCGCGGCGGACCAGCCACAGCAGCACGGGCGCGCCGACCAGTGCGGTGACCACGCCCGCGGGCACCTCACCCGAGGTCAGCACCCGGCCGAGCACGTCGGCGAGCAGCACCAGGGCCGCGCCGAGCAGCGCCGACAGCGGCAGCACCCAGCGGTGCCCGGTGCCGACCAGGGCGCGGGCGGCGTGCGGGACGGCGAGGCCGACGAACGCGATCGGCCCGGCGAGCGCGACGGCGGCGCCGGTGAGCACGATCGCGGCGATCGCCGCGACCAGGCGTACCCGATGGATCCGGTGGCCCAGGCCGCGCGCGACGTCGTCGCCCAGCGCCAGCGCGTCCAGACCGCGCGCCCCGGCGATCGCCAGCACCGCGCCCACCAGTAGGAACGGCAGGATCTGCGCGGCCATGGCGGGGGTGCGCCCGGCGATCGAGCCGACGACCCAGAAGCGGTACTGCTCGAAGGTGGCCGCGTCGATGCTGAGGATGCCGTAGATCAGCGCGCCCAGCCCGGCGTCGATCGCCGCGCCCGACAGCGCGAGGCTGACCGGCCCCGAGCCGTCCCGGGTGCGCGCCGCGACGACGAACACCAGCATCCCGGCGAGCGCGGCCCCGGCCAGGCCGAACCAGATCCAGCCGGACAGGCTCACCACGCCGAACAGGGCGATCGCGATGACGACCCCGGTCGAGGCGCCCGCGGAGATGCCGAGGACCCGCGGCTCGGCCAGCCGGTTGCGGGTGAGCGCCTGCATGATCACACCGGCCAGCGCGAGCGCCGCCCCCACCTCGAGCCCGACGAGGGTACGCGGCACCCGCAGCTCGCGGACGATCAGCGCGGCCTCGCTCGTCGACGGGTGCAGCAGCACGTCCAGCGCCTCCGCCGGCGGGATGTGGCGGCTGCCGACGGTCAGGCTCGCCACGACCGCAGCCAGCAGCACGGCGATCCCGAGCACGAGGAAACCCCCGCGCCTGACCGTGCCGAGCACCGCTGCCCCCTAAGCTGCCGTTGTCACCGACACGGCAGCTTAGGTAAGGCGAGCCTTAGATGTCGACGTGGCGTGACCTACGCCCCATCTCCCATGAACTTCGGCAGGGCCGCCACGATGGGCGCGTCGGCCGGCAGCCACGGCACGGTGTGCAGTTCGTGCGCGGCCAGCCAGCGCAGCTCGGCGTGCTCGATCAGCTGCGGCACGCCCTTGACCAGCGTGGCCGTGTACACCTTCAGCACCGCGCGGCCGTGGCCGAGCATGACGTCGTCGCCGACGCGCTCGCCGACCTCGACGGTGACGCCCAGCTCCTCCTCGCACTCACGGACCAGCGCGTCCTGCTCCGTCTCCCCCGGCTCCACCTTTCCGCCAGGAAACTCCCACCGACCGGCCACCTCGGCCGGTTCGGAACGCTCACAGGCCAGCACCCGCCCATCGGAGATGATGGCAGCACCGACGATGATTCGGATCTCGGAGGAGAAGTTAGGCACGGCGGACAGCGTGCCAGACAAACGCGCTTCATGGTGAACGCGGTGTCACCAGACGAGTCCGCGCTGCACACACCGTCCCGTGAAGTGCAGGAAGTCGGTTTTGTGCGCGTGGACACACGCCGCGATTACAGGCAGGATAGGTCTCACCGAAGTGTCGGTGCGGACAAGATTCGGCCACAAGCCGATATCAGCCGCCTGGGAGGTATCGGAGGTGCGGATGGGCGCGGTCTGGAGACGGGGCCAACGACGCGACTACATCAGCGACGCACTTTCCCAGCTCACCGGGTGGGTCCACGAGGGCGACTGCCTCAAGCGCACCCTCCCCCTCGACGACACCCAGCACGCGGTGATGACCGAGCGCATCTCGGTCGCCGCGGACACCTTCGGGGTACGCCCCCACATCCGCCGCCTCGACGGCCGGACCCAGATCCAGCTCTGCGCCGGGGACAACGGCACGCTCACCGACTCCGAGATCGGCATGGCCGCCCGCGTCGAGGCCGCGTACCAGGCACTGAGCGAGTAGCTCTCCGGTCGCCGGAAGCGGACCGGCGCACACCCCGTCAGTCGGTGCTCTCGAACACGTCGGTGAAGTGGCTGCTGCGCCACAGCTCGTGGTCGCGCATGAGCACCGCGATGGCGTGCACCGCGAAGTGGATCAACCCCAGGGCGAGCAGGAAGAAGCCCAGCACCAGCCCGAACCCGCCGGGCTCCGGGGGCGCGTCGGCGAAGACGGCGGCCAGGCAGAGCAGGCCCGCCCCCGTCGACACGACCGCCACCGCCAGGAACTTCCGCAACGTAGCCGGGTGCCTCATATCGATCTCCTTCGCCGGGCGACGACGCGCAGCGTACGGCAGCGCCGCCACCCCGCGCGTCACCATGGCCCCGGCAGCACGGCGGCGACAGGCGGCACCGGATGCGGGACACTGTCGCGATGTCCTCCCCGCTGCGTACCGTGCCGCCATCCCCCACCGCGTCGGACCGCACCACGCCCACCGGCTCCTACCGCGATGTCGGCGTCTTCCTCGCGGTCGTCTTCGCGCTGCCCTGGCTGCTGTGGGTCGTCGAGCAGGTCACCGGCATCCGGATCCTCTACTTCGCGGCGATGCTGTGCGTCGCGGTCGCCACGTTCGTCGCCGTGCGATGGGTGCGCCGGCCCGCGAGCATTCCCCAGGCGACCGCGCTGGTCCCGGTCCGGCCGGTCGGCCGGCTGGTGCGGTACTGCCTGCTCACCATCGGCATCTTCCTCGCGGCGTCAGCGCTGACCGTGGCGCTCAACGCCGTCACCGGTGTCTTCCCCGCCGACCTGACCGGCTTCTCCGCACTGCGCCACGCCTACGCCCCCGAGACGCTGGGGCAGACCGGTGTCCCCTGGGACGTGGTGCTGACGGCGCTGGGCGCCAACCTGGTGCAGTTCGCGCTGATCCTGCCGCTCGCCTTCTGCGAGGAGTGGGGCTGGCGCGGCTACCTGCTCAACCGCTTCCGGGACCGGATGGGCACCTGGCCCGCGCTGATCCTGACCGGGTTCATCTGCGGCCCGTGGCACCTGCCGTTCTACATCGGGCCGTGGTTCTCGATGGGCGCGGCCGAGCGGCAGTCCATCATCCCGTTCACGATCTTCTGCACGCTCTTCGGCGTGCTGCTGGGGCTGCTGCGGCTCGCGTCCGGGTCGATCTGGCCGGCCGTGGTGGGCCACGCGGTGAACAACACCGTGATCTTCGGGTTCGTCCACGTGGTGGTCGCCGACCAGGCCGCCCA
This sequence comes from Catellatospora sp. NPDC049609, assembly GCF_040675365.1. Taxonomy (NCBI): domain Bacteria; kingdom Bacillati; phylum Actinomycetota; class Actinomycetes; order Micromonosporales; family Micromonosporaceae; genus Catellatospora; species Catellatospora sp. NPDC049609. The sequence goes on from NZ_JBFAOU010000074.1 coordinate 26,614, forward strand.
GCCGTCGATCAACGCCTGGCTGACCGGGCTCAGCGGCTGGCAGGGGTGGCTGGTCCTGCTCGTCCCGATCGGGATCCTCGCGGCCACCGGTGTGGTCCGCCGCGCCGACCGCGAACGGCCGGCCGCGCCTCCGCCGCCACCGGCGGCCGCCTGAACCCGGCGACACCGGCTCGCGGGGGACCGCCTGCCGGGTGCGAAGGCCGCGGGCTCGAAGCGCACGGTTTTTCCGCCGCAGAAGCCGCTCAGACGTTGAAACGGAACTCCACCACGTCGCCGTCGGCCATGACGTAGTCCTTGCCCTCCATGCGGACCCGGCCGGCCGCCTTCGCCGCCGCCATCGATCCGGCCGCGACGAGGTCGTCGTACGCGACGATCTCGGCCTTGATGAAGCCGCGCTGGAAGTCGCTGTGGATGACGCCCGCGGCCTCGGGGGCGGTCGCGCCGACCGGGATGGTCCAGGCGCGCGCCTCCTTCGGGCCGGCGGTGAGGTAGGTCTGCAGGCCGAGGGTGCCGAAGCCGACCCGGATCAGCTGGTTGAGGCCGGGCTCGGACTGGCCGATGGCCTCCAGCATCTCCGCCGCCTCCTCGGGCGACAGGTCGATCAGCTCGGACTCGATCTTCGCGTCCATGAACACGGCCTCGGCGGGGGCGACCAGCGCGCGCAGCTCGTTGAGGAACTCCTCGTTGCCGAGCTCGGCCTCGTCGACGTTGAAGACGTACAGGAACGGCTTCGCGGTCATCAGGTGCAGCTCGCGCAGCTCGGCGAGGTCGATGCCGGCCTTGGCGGCGCCGGCGAACAGGGTGGTGCCGCTGTCGAGCAGGTCGCGGGCGGCCTTCGCGGCGGCGAGGATGCCGGCCCGGTCCTTGCGGAGCTTGGCCTCCTTCTCCAGCCGGGGCAGCGCCTTCTCGACGGTCTGCAGGTCGGCGAGCATCAGCTCGGTGTTGATGGTCTCGATGTCGTCCTTGGGCGAGACCTTGCCGTCGACGTGCACCACGTTCGGGTCGCTGAAGGCACGCACGACCTGGCAGATGGCGTCGACGTCGCGGATGTTGGCGAGGAACGCGTTGCCCTTGCCCTGGCCCTTCGAGGCGCCCTTGACCAGGCCGGCGATGTCGGTGAAGCTCACCGGCGCGGGCAGGATGCGCTGCGAGCTGAAGATCTCGGCCAGCTTGTCCAGCCGCGCGTCGGGCAGGCCGACGACGCCCACGTTGGGCTCGATCGTGGCGAACGGGTAGTTCGCCGCGAGCACGTTGTTGCGGGTCAACGCGTTGAACAGGGTGCTCTTGCCGACGTTGGGCAGGCCGACGATCCCGATGCTGAGGCTCACGACAGAACAGCTTACGGCCCGCGCCGTCTATCCCCCGCCCGCGCCCTCCCCGGGTGACCAGCCACTCAAGATCGCGACGATCTTGCGCGAACTGTTGCCCTTTTGTCCGGTTGGCGCGTGTCGTACCCACAGTTCACGCAAGATCGGCCCCAGTGGGACGGTGAGGTCCGATTTCCGCTAGCAGGCGGGGTGGGGGCGGGGCAGGGTTAGGGGCGTGGAGAAGTACTACCGGGCGGTGAGCAGTCGGGATTCGCGGTTCGACGGGGTGTTCTGGACCGGGGTGACGTCGACGGGGATCTACTGCCGGCCGTCGTGCCCGGCACGGACGCCGAAGCGGGAGAACTGCCGGTTCTTCGCGAGTGCGGCCGCCGCGGCGCGCAGCGGGTTCCGGGCGTGCCGGCGGTGTGCGCCGGACGCGGTGCCAGGATCGGCGCAGTGGGACAGCCGGGCCGACGTGACGGCGCGGGCGGTGCGGCTGATCGGGGACGGGGTGGTGGACCGGGGCGGGGTGCCGGAGCTGGCCTCGCGGCTCGGGTACACCGAGCGGCACCTGAACCGGCTGCTCACCGAGGAGCTGGGGGCGGGGCCGCTGGCGCTGGCGCGCACGCAGCGGGCGCAGACCGCCAAGACCCTGATCGGCAAGACGGGGCTGAGCCTGTCGGAGATCGCGTTCGCGGCGGGCTTCGGCAGCATCCGCCAGTTCAACGACACGTTCCGCGAGGTGTACGGGTGCGCGCCGTCGACGCTGCGGCGGGAGGAGGCGCCGGTCGACGGGACGGTGTCGCTCCGGCTGAGCTACCGGGCGCCGCTGCACGCGCAGGCCCTGTTCGGGTTCCTCGGCGCGCGGACGATCGAGGGCGTCGACGCCTTCGCGGGCGGGCGCTACACGCGGGCGCTGCACCTTCCGCACGGTCCGGCGACGGTCACCCTGTGGCCCGAGGACGGGCACATCGCGGCGCGGCTGCGGCTGCACGACGCGCGCGACCTGACCCCGGCGGTGGCCCGGTGCCGCCGCCTGCTCGACCTCGACGCCGACCCGGTCGCCGTGGACGCGGTGCTGTCCGCCGACCCGGCGCTGGCCGCGCTGGTCGCCGCCGAGCCGGGCGTGCGCCTGCCGCGCAGCGTGGACGGCTTCGAGATGGCGGTGCGCGCCGTCGTCGGGCAGCAGATCAGCGTGGCGGGCGCGCGTACCGTGCTGGCCCGGCTGTGCCCACCCGCGGCCGAGGTGTCGACTTCCGGGTTGTCCCGACAACCCGGAAGTTGTCACCCGCGCAGCGACGACCCGACCGGTCAGCGCGATGGCGCCGGGCGGCCACTGCCGGGCTTCCCCACCCCGGAGCAGCTGCTCGCGCTGCCGGACGAGGCGTTCGCGATGCCCGCGGCGCGGCGGCGCACGCTGCGCGCGCTGGCCGAGGCGGTGCGCGACGGGCTGCGGCTGGACGCGGGCAGCGACCGGGCCGCGACCCGGGAGGCGCTGCTGGCGCTGCCCGGGGTGGGCCCGTGGACCGCCGACTACGTCGCGCTGCGCGCCCTCGGCGACCCCGACGTCCTGCTGACCACCGACCTGGGCACCCGCCGCGGCGCGAAGGCGCTGGGGCTGCCCGACGACCCCGCGGCACTGGCCCGGCACGCCGAACGCTGGCGGCCGTGGCGCTCGTACGCGCAGATCCGACTCTGGAGAGCAGCATGATCACGATTCAGACTCCGGCCGGCCCGTTCACCATGACCGGGGACGGCACCAACGTCACCGCGGCCGTCTTCGGCACCGAGCTGCCCGAGGGCTGGGCGGTGCCCGGCGAGGTGCCGGACAAGGCGGTCGCCGCGGTGCGCGCCTACTTCGACGGCGACCTGGCGGCGCTGGACGCCGTCGCGGTCGCGCAGCACGGCCCGGCGTACCTGGCGCAGTGCTGGGACATGCTGCGCACGCTCGACGCGCCGATCACGTATACCCGGCTGGCGGAGCTGACCGGGCGCCCGGCGGCGGTCCGCGCGGCGGCCCAGGGCTGTGCCCGCAACCGCGTCGCGCTCATCGTGCCGTGCCACCGCGTGCTGCGGACCGACGGCTCGCTCGGCGGCTACCGCTGGGGCCTGGAGGTCAAGCGACAGCTGCTGGCCCACGAGGCGGCGCACCGCCGCTGAGCTGGTGCGGCAAGCCCCGCCCCGGGTGCCGGGGCGGGGCTTGCCGCATGTGACGGTCCGGACAGGGCGAATTTCCTACTAGACCGATAGGAGTTATCGAGTTACTCTGTGCTGGTACTTGCTGAGTCGCTCGTGGAGGGTCACGTGCCGCGAACTTTCCGATGTCGCCGGTCGTTCGTGCGTCAGCCCACCCGCGATCCCGCAACGACCAGGAGTTTCGACATGACGACGACCCTGCTGCCCGAGCCCGCGTACACCGACGCGTCGCTCCCTGCCCCGATCGGTCACTCCGCCGGCCTCATCCCGCCGGCCGGGGACGAGCCGCTCACCGTCACCCTCACCCTCAAGCTGACCGGCCCGGACGCGGCGAGCGCCGCGACCCGGCTCGTGCACGCGCTGGCCGACGCCGAGCCGCTGCGCGACACGGTCTGGGACGGCGAGATCGCCACCCCGGAGCCCGCCCCGGCCCCGCCGGTGACGGCGACCCCGGTGGTGATCGACACGGTCAGCCGCACCGTCGACGTCGACGGCAGCCCCGTGCGCTTCACCCGTCGCGAGTTCGAGCTGCTGTTCTTCCTGGTACGCCACACCGGCGCGGCCTTCACCCGGCTGCAGCTGATGCGGGCGGTGTGGGGGCACGAGTTCAGCGGCGAGCGCACGGTCGACGTGCACGTGCGCCGGGTGCGGGCCAAACTCGGCGGGCACGGCGCGGCGCTGTCGACCGTGCACGGCTTCGGCTACCGCCTGGAGCCCGGCAGCGGCATCGGCCTGCGCCGGGCAGCGGCAGCCTAGGCGCCTGCGCAGTAGGGTCTGTCGCCATGGCAGACGAGCAGAAGAACAACGGTGCTCCCACCCCGGAGCCCGAGCCGGCCGACGACCTCAGCGTCACCCACCACCAGGTCGCCGGCCTGCGCTACACCGTGACCGCCGGCCGGATCGTGCTGCGCGGCGAGTCGCACACCGACGACGCGTTCGACGGGCACAAGGCCAAGGCCGAGATGTTCGTGGTCGCGTACACCCTGGACGACGCGGACCCGGGGACCCGGCCGGTGACGTTCGCCTTCAACGGCGGGCCGGGTTCGTCCAGCGTGTGGCTGCACCTGGGTCTGCTCGGCCCGCGCCGGGTGGTGATGGGCGACGCGGGCGCGCTCACCGGCCCGCCGTACGGGCTGGCCGACAACCCCGAGACGCTGCTGCGCCACTCCGACCTGGTCTTCATCGACCCGGTGTCGACCGGCTACTCCCGGGCGATCAAGGGCGGCAAGAGCAAGGACTACCACGGCTTCACCGGTGACGTGGAGAGCGTCGGCGAGCTGATCCGGCTGTGGACGTCGCGCCACGGCCGCTGGACGTCCCCGAAGTTCCTGTGCGGCGAGTCGTACGGCACGCTGCGCGCCGCCGCGCTGGCCCAGCACCTGCAGGAGCGGCACGGTATGTGGCTCAACGGCCTGATGCTCGTCTCCAGCGTGCTCAACATCGGCACCCTGGAGTTCCACCCCCACCTGGACCTGGCGTACCCGCTGTTCCTGCCGACGTACGCGGCCATCGCGCACTACCACGGCCTGCATGGCGACCGCCCGCTGTCGGAGGTGCTGGCCGAGGCGGAGGAGTTCGCCCAGCGCACCTACCCGTGGGCACTGGAGCGCGGCGCGCGGTTGACCGAGGCCGAGCGCACCGCGGCGATCGGCACCCTGGCCCGGCTGACCGGGCTCGACCCCGACTACGTGGACCGGGTCAACCTGCGGCCGGAGCACGTGCGGTTCTTCACCGAGCTGCTGCGCTCGCAGCGGCGCACGGTCGGCCGGCTCGACGGCCGGTTCACCGGCTGGGACGCCGACTACGGCCGCGAGCACTGGTCCAGCGACCCGTCCTTCGACGCGATCATGGGGCCGTACACCGCGGCGATCAACCACTACCTGCGCGGCGAGCTCGGCTACCACAACGACCTGCCGTACCGGGCGATCACCAGCGACGTGCATCCGTGGTCTTTCAAGGAGTTCGAGGGCCAGCACATCAACGTGGCCGACAAGCTGGCCGCCGCGATGCGTGCCAACCCGCACCTGCGGGTGCAGGTGGCCTGCGGCTACCACGACGGCGCGACGCCGTACTACGCCTCCGAGCACACCTTCGCGCACCTGGAGATCCCCGCCGAGCTGCGCGGCAACGTCGAGTTCAGGTACTACGAGGCCGGGCACATGATGTACGTGCACGAGCCCAGCCGCCTGGCGCAGTCGCAGCACCTGGCGGACTTCGTCACGGCTTGACATCGCGGGGCCGTGTCGGCGCCGCGGTGATGATCCCGGGTGGCACATTGGACCCGTGGAGACTCTCGCGATCGTGGTCGTGTGCCTTCTCGCGGGCGGTGGGCTGGGCTGGCTCGCCGCCCGCGCGAGCACCGCGGCCGAGACGGCCCGGCTGCAGGCGACCCTCGACGCCACCCAGGTCGGGGAGGCGCGGCTGGAGCAGGCGATGCGTGCGCTGTCGTTCGAGGCGACCGCGCAGTCGCAGGAGGCCGTGGCCCGCGCCGTGGCCCCGCTGCACGACACGCTGCGCCGCTACGAGCAGCGGGTCAACGAGATGGAGCACGACCGCGTCGACGCGTACGCCCAGCTGCGCGAGCAGGTGCGCGCCTCGGCCGAGGTGTCGGCGTCGCTGCGGATGGAGACCAGCCAGCTGGTGGCGGCGCTGCGCACCTCGCACGTGCGCGGCCGCTGGGGCGAGCACCAGCTGCGCCGCATCGTCGAGGCCGCCGGGATGCTGCGCCACTGCGACTTCGACGAGCAGGTCACCGCGCTGCGCGACGTCAGCGCCGACATCGCCGTGGTCCGCCCCGACCTGGTGGTACGGCTGCACGGCGGGCGCAGCGTGGTCGTCGACGCGAAGGTGCCGCTGGACGCGTACCTGACCGCGCTGGAGTCGCGCGACGAGCGCCAGCGCGACACGTACCTCGACGCGCACGCCCGCGCCCTGAAGTCACACGTGGACATCCTGGCCGGGCGCGCGTACTGGCAGGCGTTCGAGGCGACGCCGGAGTTCGTGGTGCTGTTCGTGCCCGCCGACCCGTTCCTGGACGCCGCCCTGCAGCGCGACCCGGCGCTGCTGGAGCACGCGTTCGCCCGCAACGTGGTGCTGGCCACGCCGTCGACGCTGGTGGCGCTGCTGCGCACGGTCGCCTACACCTGGCGCCAGGAGGCGCTGTCGCGCAACGCCCTGCAGATCCACGAGCTGGCCAAGCAGCTCTACGCCCGGCTCGGCACGGTCAGCGGCCACCTGACCAAGCTCGGCTCGTCGCTGACCGGCTCGGTGACGGCGTACAACGCCGCCATCGGCTCGCTCGAACAGCGCGTCCTGGTCACCGCCCGCCGCATGACCGAGCTCGGCGTCACCGGCGACGACCTCCCCGAGCAGAAGCCCATCGACCTGGCCCCCCGCCAGCCCCAGGCACCCGAACTCCTCTCCTGAAAGGAAGGGCACCTTCTTAACGCTATGCGTTGTAGAAGGTGCCCTTCTTAACGCGGGCGGGTTCGGACGGATAAGTGATCTGGCCGGAAGCACGGGCGCCTAGGCTCCGAGGGTTGCCGCCCGGTGTGGAGAGCCGAAGAGCGACCGCACCCCCGCCACCTGTACCGCGACCTGCTCGTCTGGTCCGCCGTCGCGGCGGCCGTCGCCGTGCTGCTCGGCGGGGCTCATGCGGCTGGTCGGCGACGGCCGGGCGCCCGGCGCGGCAGCGGCGAACTCCCCCACCACGGCGGGTTACCCGGTACCCGCACCGGCGGCGCACCTCGCGACGATGCCGTCGACCGCGCCCAGCCCGGCGGCGGCACCCACCGCGAAGGTCACCATGCGCCCCTCGGCGAAGCCCGCACCCCGGCCCTCGGGCCAGCCCGGCCGCGCCCCGGCCGGCCTGTACCCCGTACGGCAGCGTCTCGGCGAACACCCCGCGGGACGGCACGTTCACCTTCCGGGTGAGCGGCCTGAGGAGAAGCCGGTCAAGTGGTGCCCGGAGCAGCGCAGGCGGGTGCTCTGGGCCAGCTACGTCTACCAGCCGGACGGCTCGTCCCGGCTGTACGCGTCCCAGATCGGCTACCTGACCGAGGCGCAGCCGACGCTGACCATGACGCTGCGGACGGCCGTACCGGACTGCAAAGGTGTCGTGGTACATCGTGGCCACCGACGCGGCGATCCCGAAGACCGTCCCGCCCGGCGGCCAGGCGTTCAGCCGGTCGATCGGCCGCAAATGGGAGGACGAGCCCACCCGCTGCTGACGCCGGGCAGGCGGCCAGACGTTAAGAAGGGCACCTTCTACAACGCATAGCGTTAAGAAGGTGCCCTTCCTTTCGTACGGGTCAGGCCGCGGCCGCCTTCATGTCGCGCTTGAGCTCCTGGGGCAGGGAGAAGGTCAGGCGCTCCTGCACCGTGACGACCTCCTCGACGTCGGCGAAGCCCAGCTCGGCGAGGCGGGTCAGCACCTGGGCGACCAGCTCCTCGGGGACGCTCGCGCCGGAGGACAGGCCGACCGTGGTCGCGCCGTCCAGCCAGGCCGGGTCGATCTCGTGGGCGAAGTCGATCAGGTGGCCCTGGCGGGCACCGGCGTTCACGGCGACCTCGACCATGCGAACCGAGTTCGACGAGTTGCGCGAGCCGACCACCAGGATCACGTCGCACTCGGGGGCGATCTGCTTCATCACCTGCTGGCGGTTCTGCGTGGCGTAGCAGATGTCGTCGCTGGGCGGCGACTGCAGCAGCGGCAGCTTCTCCTTGAGCCGGGCCACGGTCTCCATGGTCTCGTCGACGCTGAGCGTGGTCTGCGACAGCCAGACGACCTTGTTCGGGTCGCGGACGGTGACGTTCGCCACGCCCTCGGGGCCGTCGACGAGCTGGATGTGCTCGGGAGCCTCGCCGGAGGTGCCGATGACCTCCTCGTGGCCCTCGTGGCCGATGAGCAGGATGTCGTAGTCGTCAGCGGCGAACCGGCGCGCCTCCTGGTGCACCTTGGTCACCAGCGGGCAGGTGGCGTCGATGGCCTTGAGGTTGCGCTCGCGGGCCTGGTCGTGCACCACGGGAGCGACGCCGTGCGCCGAGAAGATCACCGTGGAGCCCTCGGGGACCTCCTCGTTCTCCTCGACGAAGATGGCGCCCTTGGCCTGCAGCGTGCTCACGACGTGCTTGTTGTGCACGATCTCCTTGCGCACGTAGATCGGGGCGCCGTAGAGCTTCAGCGCCTCCTCGACGGTCTGCACGGCGCGGTCAACGCCGGCACAGTAACCACGGGGCTTGGCCAGCAGAACACGCTTGCGAGGAGTCTCAACCACCCGACCATCGTACCGTCGGCCTATGGTGAGCCCTGTGACGGAGCAGAGCTCGGCGGAGCAGCCGTGGCCCGTGAGAGTGGTCAGCCAGAAGATCAGTGCCTGGATCGGGCGACTCGGGTGGATATGGGTCGACGGGCAGGTGGCCCAGCTCTCCCGGCGTCCCGGGTCCCAGACGGTCTTCCTCACCCTGCGTGACCCGTCGGCCGACCTGAGCCTGACCGTCACCGCCCCGCGTGAGGTGCTCGACCGCAACGCGCCGGAGCTCAACGAGGGCGCCCGGGTCGTGGTGCACGCCAAGCCGGAGTGGTTCGCCCAGCGCGGCACGCTGAGCCTGCGCGCCGACGACATCCGCCAGGTCGGCCTCGGCGAGCTGCTCGCCCGGCTGGAGCAGCTGAAGAAGCTGCTGCAGGCCGAGGGCCTGTTCGACCCGCGGCGCAAGCGCCGGCCGCCGTTCCTGCCCCGGCGCATCGGCCTGATCACCGCGCGGGCCAGCGCCGCCGAGCGCGACGTGCTCACCAACGCGCAGCGCCGCTGGCCGTCGGTCGACTTCCGGGTGCTGAACGTGACCGTGCAGGGGCCGACCGCGGTCCCGTCGGTGATCGGCGCGCTGCAGTCGCTGGACGCCGACGAGAGCGTCGACGTGATCATCATCGCCCGCGGCGGCGGCTCCGTGGAGGACCTGCTGCCCTTCAGCGACGAGGCGCTGTGCCGGGCGGTGTTCGCCTGCCGTACGCCGGTGATCTCCGCGATCGGGCACGAGCCGGACACCCCGCTGCTCGACTGGGTGGCCGACGTACGCGCGTCGACGCCGACGGACGCGGCCAAGCGCGTGGTCCCCGACCTGACCGACGAGATCCGCCTGATCGACCAGGCGCGGGGGCGGCTGACGCGGGCCGTGCGCCACCGCGTCGAGCGCGAGCAGCAGCGGCTCGACAGCCTGCGCAGCAGGCCCGCGCTGGCGAAGCCGTACCAGATGATCGAGACCAGGGCGACCGAGGTCACCGCCCTGCGTGACCGCGCCGCCCGCGCGCTGACCCACCGCCTGCACCGCGCCGAGGGCGACCTCACCCACACCCTGGCCCGGCTGCGGGCCCTGTCCCCCGCCGCCACCCTGGCCCGGGGCTACGCCATCGTGCAGCGCCCCGACGGCCACGTCGCCCGCGCCGCCGCCGACGTCTCCCCCGGCGACCCCCTGCGCATCAGGCTGGCCGAGGGCGAACTGACCGCCACCGTCACCGAGACCAAGGAGTGACCATGCCCAAGGACAAGCCCGAGGACCTGTCCTACGAACAGGCCCGCGCCGAGCTCGCCGAGGTGGTCCAGAAACTCGAATCCGGCGGCGGCACCCTCGAAGAGTCCCTGGCCCTCTGGGAACGGGGCGAGAAACTGGCCCAGATCTGCCAGCACTGGCTCGACGGCGCCAAAGCCAAACTCGACGCCGCCACCCCCTGACCTCGCGCCCGCTCCGCCCCGCGGCGGCGCTGCGTCGATCTTGCGCGAACTGTGGGTACGACACGCCCGAAACGGGCATATCCTGCACCAGCTGTCGCTGTCGGCCCGGGTGCGGCTCGCCCACACCATCTGACAAAAACGAGGCGGCCCACGGTAGCCGCCTCGTTCTTCTTGCC
>NZ_JBFAOU010000075.1:0-36325 GCF_040675365.1 Catellatospora sp. NPDC049609
GTCGCGAATCGCCCGGACAGCGCGTACCGGGTGCGCTCGATGATGTCCGCCACGCCCAGCGAGGGCCCGCCGCTGGATGAAGAAATCGAGATCGACTTCATCCAGATAGGCCAACGTCGATCAGAAACGGGGCGGGGCGGGGCAGCCGCGTTCGCCGGGTCAGACCGTGTCGTAGGCGGTGGTGTGGGTGGGCTGGTAGACGCCCAGGGTCGCGCCGCCGGGCAGGCGTACCACGGCCTCGGTGCCCCAGTCCCGCTTGGCCGGCGCCACGATGATCTCCAGGCCGCGCTCGCTCCACTGGGACACGGTCGACTCCACGTCGTCCACGGTGAGGTACAGCTCGCAGCGGGTGTGCGCCTCGGCCGGGTGGAAGGCGATCTCCGCGGGTGGCGCCTTGAAGATCAGCCAGCCCTGGCCGGTGTCCACGTGCGGGAAGCCGAGCACGTCGCGGAAGAAGGCACGGTCCGCGTCGGCGTTCGTGCTGTAGATCAGAGCATGCATACCTTTGATCATTTCCTGATGATATGCCGCTCGACCTGCCCGGAAGACCGCTTCTGTCGGGATCGCACGGTGCTCATTCGAAGATGGAGTGCGGCGCGCCGTGGTCCTCGCGGCGGCGTTGCCGGCGGCGCCGGATGATCACGACCAGGTCGATGATCGTGATCACGATCAGCACGACACTCGCCCAGCCCAGCCAGTCCAGTCCGAAGGCGAACGAGATCACCGCCAGCACCGCGGCGAACACCAGACCGAAGCCCGCCAGCGCCAGCCGCAGGTTCAGCGCGCTGTACGGATGGTCGTGCGAGCCGTCAGGCTTCACGCGTGTCATCGTCACCTCTCCTCCATACTAAACCGGGAGGTGAGGGCCGTGTCCGACATCAAGATCGCCGTCACCGGCGCCACCGGCCGGCTCGGCTCGCGGGTGGCGCAGCGCCTCGCCGCGGCCGGGCTGCCCCAGCGCCTGGTCGTCCGCGACCCGTCCCGCGCACCGGTGCTGCCCGGCACGGAGACGGTACGCGCCGCGTACGCCGACGCCGCCGCGGTCTACGCCGCGCTGGACGGCATCGAGACCGTGTTCATGGTCTCCGGCGCGGAGACCACCGAGCGGGTCGACGAGCACCGGACCTTCGTCGACGCCGCGCTGGCCGCGGGCGTGCGCCGGGTGGTGTACACGTCGTTCTACGGCGCGGCCCCGGACGCCGTGTTCACCCTCGCCCGCGACCACTGGGCCACCGAGCAGCACATCCGGGACACGCCCCTGGCCTGGACCTTTCTGCGGGACAACCTGTACCTGGAGATGCTGCCGCAGTTCGTGGGCCGCGACGGGGTGCTGCGCGGCCCGGCCGGGCAGGGCCGCGTCGCCGCGGTCGCCATCGACGACGTCGCCGACGTGGCCGCGCTCGCGCTGCGCGAGGCGGGCCGCCACGACGGGCAGACGTACCACCTGACCGGCTCGCAGGCGCTGACGCTCGCCCAGGTCGCCGAGATCATCACCCTGGTCACCGGCCGTCCGGTCACCTACCACGACGAGTCCCTCGCCGAGGCGTACGCGTCACGTGCCGCGTACGGCGCGCCGGACTGGCAGGTCGAGGCGTGGGTCAGCACGTACCTCGCCATCGCCCGGGGCGAGCTGGCGCAGGTCACCGACACCGTGGAGCGCCTGACCGGCGTCGCCCCGCTCACTCTCGACGACCTCCTCCGCCTCGGCTGACCTGCCCGGGTGGCGGGCCGGCGCCCTGCCGTCTCCGGCGGGTTCGGTCGGTGAGCGGGGTGAAGATCGCCGTGTCTGGTCGGAATGTGTGGTGGGGACGCAGTTCCTGACCGGAAACGGCGATCTTCATCCCGCGCAGCCGGCCTCGGTCACGCCGCCGGGGTGGGTAGCCAGGTGGCGCGGGTGAGGGCCGCGCCGGCGTGCTGCTCGTACACCGCCGCGGCGAGCCAGGCCCGGGTGAAGCCCTCCGCGTCGTCGCCGGTGAGCCGCCCGAACGGGTCCCGGGGGCGGCGGCGGGCGGCCAGCGTCAGCTCGGCCAGCAGGTGCGCGCCGAGGTCCAGCCGGGCCCGGCGCAGCCTGCGCTCCTGGTTCTCGGCGAGCGCGTGCACCGCCCGGCCGCCGGTGACCACCCGTTCCAGGTGCCGGCGCAGCAGCTGCATCGCCGGGTCGCCGGTCGCCGGGGCACGGGCCCCGGTCGGCCCGGCCGCGCCGCCGGGGCGCAGCTGGCTGCGGTGCAGCCGGTCGTACCCGAGGTCGGCATGGCCGGACCAGGCGTCGGGCAGCCGCAGGCCCTCGCCGGTGCCCGGTGCGAGGCCGATCGACAGCGCGGCCACGGCTGCCCGGCGGGCCGGATCGGGCCGCCCCACCAGCAGCAGCTCCAGCCCGGCCGCCGCGCCGAGCGCCCGCAGGTTGTCCCGGTACGCCAGCTCCGGATGGTCGTCGGCGACCGTCAGCAGCAGGTCGGCGCCGTCGGCGGTGCGCGCGAGCACCGTGTCGCCGGCACCCGCCCCGATCACCTGCACCGCGAGGAACAGCAGGTCGGCGCCTGCGGGACGCTGCCCGACCGGCACCGCGAGCGCGGCCAGCGCGCGGTCCACCTGCGCCGCGAGCGGCTCGTCCCACAGCCCGCGCAGGGGCTGCTCGGTCCAGGCCGCCCCGCTCGCGCGTACCGCCCGCACCGCCTTGCCCGCGCCGAGCTGGCCCGACTCGGTGGCCGTGCCGCCGGAGACGATCATCCCGGCGCGGGTGAGGGCGCGGTGGGACAGGCCCGCCTCGCCCAGCGCCACGACGGCGTCGCCGGTGCGTGCGGCCCGGTCGGCGCCGCCCGGCGCGATGTCGGCGACCAGCCACAGCCGGCCGTCGCGGTCCACCACGTAGGTGGCCGTCCCGGCGTACCCGGACTCGGCCACCACCGGGACCGTGCACAGGCCGTACAGGCGCAGGCCGGCCTGCGGGTCGTAGCCGCGGCGGGCCGTGCCGAGCAGCCCGCCCGCCGCCTCGCCGGGCAGCGCGGGGTCGCGCAGCCGGTGCGACAGGGTCAGCAGCTCGCGCAGGTCGTCGGTGAGCTCGGCGAGCCGGAACTGCGGCTGCGCCTCGCGCAGCGCCTGCAGCCCGGACGCGACCCGGGTGCCCGCGGCGGCGGCGCGGTGCAGGCCGTGGGCCCGCGCCTCGTGCACCGCCCGCAGCAGCGCGGTACGCAGCACCAGCCCACTGCCCGCGGTCCCGGTCGCCAGCACGGCGGCACCGGCCCGCCACAGCCCGTCGGCGGCGGCGCGCTGCCGGTCGGTCAGGGGCGCTCCGGTGGGGATCGTTCCCTCGGCCGCCGTCTGCGCCGTCCCCGCCGCGGCGACGGGCGGCACGTGACCGCCCTGCGGCGCGGTGGCCGGCCCGGGCGTGACGGTGCCGCGCGCGGCACCGCCGGGCCGATGGGACGTGACGCCACCGCCGGCGGCGGCTTGCGCGGTCAGCGCCCCCGCCGCCGGGTCGGCGCCGACCGCCGGCATCGGACCGTCGGCGGGGATCGGACCCCCGGCCGGGATCGGACCGCCGGCCGGGATCGAGCCGTCAGCCGCGATCGGACCGTCCGGGCCGGAGCCGGGCACCGGTTCGTCGAGGCCGTCGTGGACCGGCGCGAGCGCCAGCACCGCGACCCGGTGCAGGCAGTTCGGGGCGAGCAGGCAGCTGCACCGGGCGTCGGCCCCGGTGCGCACCACCCCGTCGGTGACCACCAGGGTGACCACGGTCGCCTCGTCGACGGCGACGGTCACCTGCCCGTCCCCGGCCGTGACCGGCCAGGCCGCGGCGCGCGTCACCGCCTCGTCGACCTTCTTGCGCAGCCGGCCGGGCAGCGCGTCCAGGGTCTCGGCCAGTGCGGGCGCGGTCACCGCAGGCAGCGCGGTCATCGTTTCTCCCCCGTGCGTGCGTCGGCCGCCGCGCTCTGCCGCCGCGCGCGGCTCGCGGGGCCGGTCCGCCGGGCCCCGGCCGGCTGAACGACGCTCATCTGCGCACCTGCTCGCCGACCCAGCGGGCCAGTTCCAGCGGGCTCAGCGCGGCGATCGGCATGCCGGCCGCGACGAGCTGGCCCGCCGCGGAGACGGAGTAGCGCGGGCGTCCCGCGTCGTCCAGGCTGGCGCAGCCGAGCACCGTGGCGCCCGACTCGACCAGCGCCCTGACCTCGGCCAGCAGGCCGCCCATGGAGTACCCCTCCTCGAAGTCGCTGACCAGCACCACCAGCGTGCGGGTCGGCACGGTGACCAGCGAGCGGGCGTGGCGCAGCCCGGCCGCGATGTGCGTACCGCCGCCGACCTTGACCTCGAGCAGCAGGCTCAGCGGGTCGCCGACCCGGTCGGTCAGGTCCACCACCTCGGTGGAGAACGCGACGAAGTGCGTGGTCAGCGCCGGGACGCCGGCCAGCACCGAGGCAGTCAGCGCCGACCAGATGACCGACTCCTCCATGGACCCGGAGACGTCGACCACCAGCACCAGCCGCCAGTCCACGCCGCGGCGGGCGCGGGTGCGGAAGACCGGCCGCTCCGGGATGACGGTCACCCGGCCGTCGGCGTCGCGGCGGCTGGTGGCGAGGTTGGCCCGCAGCGTGCGGGCCAGGTCGAGCCGGCCGCCGGGGCGGGAGGTGGGGCGGGGCGTGGTGAGCCCGTTCAGCGCCGGGCGCAGCGTGGTGGCCAGCTCCCTGGTCAGCTCGGCGATGATCCGGGCCACCAGCGGGCGCAGCCGGGTGACGACCGCCTCGGGCAGGCCACCGGCCAGCGACAGCACGTCGCGCAGCAGGTCCATCGAGGGCCGTACGGCGTCCGGGTCCAGCTCCAGCGCGGCGTCGAGCCGTCCCGACTCCACGGCCGCGGCCAGCACCTCCTCGCGTACGCCGGGCCCGAACAGCGCCGACAGCTCCTGCGACCACTCGCGCACGCCCGGGAAGGACGGCTCTCGCCCGGCCCGCCCGGCATCGCCACGCGCACCCTCACCGCGACCCCGCCCGTAGAGCTCGTCCAGCGCGGTCGCGTACCGCCGCGCCCGCTGCCCGAGCCCCTGCTGGTCACGGCCCAGAATCAGCCGCCACCGGTCCGCCGCCGCCAGCTCCCCCGACGGCACCGGCCGCCCCGACGCCGCCGGGGGGACGTCAAGATCGCGGCGATCTTGCGCGAAGTGTTGCCCATCTGCCCCATTGGCGTGTGTCGTACCCACAGTTCCCGCAAGATCGGCCGGGAGGAGGCCGAGCTCGGTCAGGGCGGTACGGCCGGCGCGGTCGGCGAGCAGGCGGGCGAGGAGGGCGTCGGGGTCGGAGATGTCGCCCAGGTCGTCGAGGGAGTGGCCGCCCAGGCGCTCGTCGATGACGGCGAGCAGGCGGTCGCGGGCGGCGGGGCTGGCGACGTGGAAGCCGCCGCGCAGGGCGGGCAGGCGGGTCAGGAAGCCCTCGTCGGGTAGTGCCTCGACGCGGTCGAGCAGGCTGGTCAGGACGCCGTCGGCGCTCTGCAGCAGCGGTTCGGCGACCGCGAGCAGGCCGCCTACGTGCCCCTGGAGGTCGCGGCGGGCCTGGTCGGTGGTGGCGGTGTCCACCCAGGACGCGACGCGCACGCCCAGCTCCTCCGGCGAGGTGTGGCCGAGCAGCACGCGCACCGCACCGGCGGCGGCGGCCATCAGCGGGGTGCCGCGCGCGGCCAGGCGGGCCAGCGAGTCGGTCAGCCGCAGCGCGGCACCGGCCAGGTCGGCGCGCTGCGCCAGCGCGGCCAGCGCGCGGGCGTCCTCCGGGTCCTCGGCGCCGGCCAGGCCGTCGACCTGGCGTACGGCCGCGTCCTCGACGGCCGTGGCGGCGCGCGCCACGGCGGCCGGGTCGGGGTCGGGCAGGCCGGGCACGTGCCCGAGCCGCAGCCGGTCGAGCACGGCCAGCGCGGCCATGGCCTCGGTGAGCGAGCCCTGGGCGGGCACCACCGTGGCGACCTCGTCCAGCCGCTGGGCGGTCAGCCCGGCCAGGCCGCAGCTCGCGGCCTCGTGCAGCCCTTCGACGACCTGCGCGGCGGTGGGACCGCCCGCGGCCGTCTCGCGGCGGCGGCGCTCGCGCAGCGCGCCCTCGGCCGCCTGCTCCAGGGTCACCCCGCGCAGGCCGGCCACCTCGACGCCGGCCTCGGTGTGCGGGGTCCAGCACAACCGCCAGCGCGTGGTGATCGCGTCGACGCCGCCCGCTCCCCCGTCCCCGGCGACCGGCTCGGCGTACGCGATGGCGCAGGCGGTCAGCCGCTGCAGGGCGATCTCGCGGCGGCGGTCCAGGTCGGAGCGCAGCGGGTCCAGGCGCAGGTCCTTGACGGCGTCACCCGGACCGGGCAGGCGCAGCGCGGCGAGCAGCTCGCGCACGGCCGGGCCGAGCCCGGAGCGCGGCGTGCCGGGCGCGAGCCGCCCCCGGGCGTCGCCGACCAGCACCTGCTCCATCGCGGCGGCCACGACGCGGCCGCGGCCGAGCACCTCGCCGTGGGCGAGCACGCTCTGCAGGGCCTCGACCAGCTCGCCGCGGCCGGGTGCGGGCAGCCCGCGCAGCCGGGCCAGGTCGGTGGCGAGCCGGACGGCCTCGCGGGCCTCGGCGGGCCCGGCCGGGTGCCCGGCGGCGCGCACCCGCGCGCACACCGCGACGACCGCGCCCAGCGCCGCCGCCTCGACCTGCGCGGGGTCGCCCGCGGCGGTCAGCACGGACTGCTGCCACTGCGGGTCGCGGATGCCCGCCGGGTAGCCGGACCGCGCGTCGAGCAGGCCGAAGGTGTACGGCACCAGCGAGGTGACCACCTTCGGCGGCGCCTTGGGCACGGCGTCGGCCGGACCGGCCGCGCGCAGGGCGGGGGCGTGGAACGCGCCCACCAGCATCGCGACACGCTGCCCGGCGTGCTCGGCCAGGCAGCCGCGCATGTACGCCTCGCGGCGCAGGTCCAGCCCGGACACCCCGTCGCCGGTCTCCGCGTCGCGGCGCATCGCCCAGCCGACCAGCAGCGCGGCGCGGCGCACCGCCTCCGGGTCGGCGCCGGGCGCGCGGGCCTCGACCATGCGGTCCCACATGTCCTCGTCGGCGCGGCCGGTGGCGGCGCCCTTGAGCGCCCCGGCCAGCGACAGCCGCTGCCCGGCCGGCCCGGCGGCGGCCGGGGTCTCCGGCTCGTGCCAGGCGCGGTCGGCCAGCGGCAGGTCGCACGGCACCACCGGCACGCCGTTGCGGGCCGCCCAGCGCACCGCGACCAGCTCCGGCGAGAAGTCCGCGAACGGGTAGAACGCGGGCCCGTGGTCGCCGACGGCGCCCGCGAGCGCGACCGGCGCGGTGGTCTCGGCATCGGCCAGCCACGGCAGCCACTCGCCCAGCTCGGGCGGCAGCTCCAGCAGCAGCGCCTGCGGCGCGTACGCGTCGAGCAGCGCGGGCAGCACCACCGACAGCGCGGGTGAGTGGTGCCGCACGCCGATCAGGAACGGCGCGCGCTGCCCGGCCAACTCGGCCACGGCGACCGCCGGGTCGGCGTCCAGCGCCGCCCCCGCGGTCGGACCCGGCTCGGCCGGGGCGGCCTGCTGCGCCGCCCCGGCCGGGCCGAGCTCAGCCCCGTCGGCCTGCTGCGCCGTTCCGGCGGCCGGGCCGGGCTCAGTCGGCGAGGACATCGCGCAGCTCCCAGAGCCGCCGCCACAGCCGCGCGCCGTCCTCGGCCCGGCGGCGCACCGCGCCGTCCCAGTAGCCGAGCAGCTTGGCGCCGTCGGCCGGGTCGTCCTTGCGCACCACGCCCAGCAGGTGGCCGGGCAGCAGCGACAGCACGTCGCGGTCGCCGGGGAAGTACGCCTGCGCCAGGCCCAGCGAGGTGGCGACGGCGACCGCCTCGGCGGTGCTCATCACCGTCGACGGGCGCTCCACGTCCCAGCCCTCCACCGAGCGGCCCTCGCGCAGGTCGCGGAACGCCGTGACCAGCGCCTCCAGCACCGCGTCGTCCACCCCGAACGGGGTCTGCACCCGTTCGAGGGCGGCGCGGGCCTGCCGGCCCACCAGCGCGGTCTCCTGGGCCAGGTCCGGGATCGGGCCGACGGTCTCGAAGTTGAAGCGGCGCTTGAGCGCCGCGGACATCTCCGACACGCCCCGGTCGCGCAGGTTGGCGGTGGCGATCAGGGTGAAGCCGGGTGCGGCGTGCACGGTCGCGCCGTCGGTGCCGGCCAGCTCCGGCACCGCGACGCGGCGGTCGGACAGCAGCGACACCAGCGCGTCCTGCACCTCGGGCAGGCACCGGGTGATCTCCTCGACGCGGGCGACCGCGCCGGTGCGCATCGCCGACAGGATCGGCGAGGGCACCAGCGCCTGGCTGCTCGGGCCGTGCGCCAGCAGCAGCGCGTAGTTCCAGCCGTAGCGCAGCTGGTCCTCGGTGGTGCCGGCGGTGCCCTGCACGACCAGCTCGCTGGTGCCGCAGACCGCCGCCGACAGCAGCTCGGACAGCATCGACTTGGCCGTGCCGGGCTCGCCGACCAGCAGCAGGCCGCGCTCGCCGGCCAGGGTCACCACGCAGCGCTCGACCAGCGCCCGCTCGCCGACGAACTTCGCCGGGACGGTGAGCTTGGACGGCAGGCCCTCGCGCCGGTCCTCCTTGGCCAGTTCCAGCTCGCGGCCGTCGCTGCCGGTGATGAAGGTGACCACGGCGCGCGGGGTGAGCCGCCAGCCGGGCGGGCGCGGCCCGCCGTCGTACGCGGCCAGGAAGGCCAGCTCGGTGGCGTGCGCGTGCTCGGCGGGGTCGACCTGCCGGGCGGGGGTCGTCGTGGTCATCGCTGCCTTCCGGTGACGAGCTCATCGAAGCGGGGTGCGTCGCCCTGGGAGATCCTCTCCCAGGCCAGGGTGAACAGCTGCGGGGCGGGGGCGACCGGCAGCACGATGCCGAGGCCGGACACGCCCTGCTCGCCGCCGATCAGCAGCGGCAGCTTCCACCGCTCCAGCGGCAGGTGCGGCGCCTTCAGCGCGAGCCAGCCGCCGGGCAGGAACAGCCCCCGCCCGGCCCGCGGCCGCTTGGCCTCGACCACCAGGTCGGTGGCGGCCAGCGCGGCACGGGCGGCCTTGAGCCGCGCGGGCTTCCAGCCCGTCCACGACGCCACGTTACGGTCGGTCGGGTCGGGCAGCGCCAGCAGCTGCAGGTAGAGCGCGGCCGCGTCGGCGGTCAGCCCGTGCGCGGCGGCGACCTGCGCCACCAGCTCCGGCGCGGAGCGGGTCGGGTCCTGGGCGTACCCGTCGACGCCGGCCGGCACGGGGTAGCCGGCCAGCCGGGCGAGCTGCCCGTCGAGCACCGCCCGCAGTGCGGCCAGCGTGCCCTCGTCGTGGCTGTCCAGGCGCGACTGCACCACGCTGAGCACCGGGTCGCCGGCGCCGTGCAGCAGGGCGGGCCGCAGCTGCACCGCGCGGTAGCCGGTGTCCGGCGGCAGCAGCAGCGCGCCCGCGGCGAGGCCGCCGTCCGGCTCGGTCACCGGGGTCTGGCCGGTGGCGTTCAGCAGCGCCTCGGCCTTCTTCTCCAGCACCCAGCCGATGGGCAGCCGCAGCGCGGGATCGGCCAGCTTCGCCCGGACCAGCTCGGCCACCCGGGGCAGCACGGCGCGGATCGGGTCGTCGGCGGGCAGATGGTACGCCAGCCACGGCACGCACTTGGCGAGCGCGACCAGGACGTCCTCGTCGTCGATGCCGGGCGCGGTGCCCGCCAGCCAGGTGCAGGTGTCCGGGTTGGCGATGCCGTGGATCAGCTCGGAGGCGTTCATCGAGCCGTCCACATCGGCCTTGGCGATGGCGACGATCAGCTCGTCGCGCACCGGCGTACGCCGCCCGTGCCGGGCCGCCCACGCCTCGGCGAGCCGGGACGCGTCCGGGCCGCCGGTCCACAGCGCCGCCGGGTCGGCGGGCATCAGCCGGGCCAGCTGCGCGGCGGCTCCGGCCCGGCCACCGGCGCGGGTCCGGCTCGCCGCCGCGGCGGCGATGTCGCCGTCGGGCACCCCGATCAGCGCGCGCACCGGCTCGGACTCGGCCCTGCTCCAGTTGGCCTGGGGCAGGCCCGCCAGCAGCAGCGCCGCCTCGGCGAGGCTCATCCCCGCCTCGGTGGACAGCCGAGCGACCAGCTCCGGCTGCCAGGCGAGCGGCCCGCGCTCGGCCAGCAGCGCGGTGAACGCGGTGACCGTCTCCGGGGTGACCCCGCCGAAGTCGACCGGCGTCTCGGCGGTGATCGCGCAGCCGGGCACCGCCCCGAACACGCCGTCGGGGGCGTACTCCAGCCCGCCCAGCTCGCGGTCGTCGCTGTCCGCGGTGAGGATCAGCAGGCGGCGGTCGCCCACCTGGCGCACGGTGCCGGGCAGCTCGTCGGAGTCGATCGGCCGGTCGGACTTCAGCTCCACCTGCCGCAGGCGCCCGCCCGGGGCGAGCAGGCCGCTGCGGACGACGACCGCCAGCAGCTCGGCGAGGGTGTCGCGGTGCTCGGGGCCGGTGACCGGGCTCGCCGCCCGGTACATCACGGCGGGCAGCAGGCCCAGCACGTCGAACCAGTCGTGGTCGCCCGCCAGCTCCACCCGGCCGGTGGGCCGCTCGGCGCCGGTGAGCGCCTGCCCCACCGCGGTCAGCATCCGGGTCGCGCTGTCGCCGCGGCTGTAGCAGTACGGCATCAGGCCGGACAGGGCGGCCGTGAGGCGGCGGTCGTCGGCGTCGTACGACGGCGTCTCCACGTGCGACGCGGCCTCGGCGACCTTCCCGGCGCAGCGGTCGACCAGCGTGGCGAGGCGGGCCGCGTGCGCGGCGGCGCGCTCGACGACGCCGGCGACGCCGTCCCGCAGCGACCGGTCCGTGATCGCGGGCAGCTGCCGGGCGACCAGCTCGACCAGCCCGGCCGTGATCTGCGCGGCGGCCTCGTCGCCGGTGGCGGCGTCGATGATCCGGGCGGCCTCGGCCAGCAGCGCCGCGGCCTGCTCATCGGTCAGCGCGCGCAGCGCCGCCGAACCGGCCTCGTCACGGGGGCGCAGCAGGTGCCAGTACGCGGGGGTGGGCACCACCTGGGTGCCGCGCGCGTACTCGCCCGTGCTCGGCGGGGAGTACTCGCCGATCAGCAGCCCGTCGGCGTCGTAGAGGGACATGCCGGTGTTGCGCCAGTTGCGCGACTCGGTGACGCCGCAGGTCCGCTCCGCGCCGGGGAACCGGATCGCCGCGGACAGCTCGCCGCGCCGGGCCGCCGTCGCGGGCATGGTGTACGCGGTGCCGTCCAGCGCCTGCCCGTACTGCGCGCCGGTGCCGTCGCGGTGCACCCGCCAGCCGAGCAGCTCGCCGTTGTCGCGCACGGACAGCCGGCAGGAGTGGTGCGCCAGGTGCCGGCCGTCGGCGGCGCCGTCCTCGAAGAACGACGGCAGGCTCGGCCGGCCGCGCTCGCCGGTGGCCGGGTCGAACTCCCGGCAGACCACCTTGCCGTCCTCGGTGAGCAGCACCCAGTAGGTGACGCCGTCGGTGAGGACCCGGCCGCCGCGGCGCTCGCCGCGGTCGCCCGCGTGCAGGGGCCGGGCGCCCGCGGTGCGCCCGCCGCCGGTGATCGGCAGCGAGAACTGGTGGTACATCTGGAACGCCTCGTCCGGGACGGTGAACACGTCGTCGGGCGCGCCGGTCCAGTAGCCGGCGCGCTCGCGGCCGACGTCCCAGCACACCAGCAGCTGCTTGTCGACGTAGCGCAGCACCGTCCGGTACATCCAGCGGCGCTGGTCGGCGGGGATGCGCAGGATGTGCTCCAGCTCCACGCCCTGCTCGCCGACCACGAGCGCCAGGTCGCCCTGGACGAGGATCAGGTACGGCCACTGGTCGACGACCATGAGCTCGCCGCCGCCCGCGCCGGCCAGCTTCACGACCGCCTCCTCCAGCGCCGGCCAGCCGAACTCGTCCAGCACACCGGCCCGCAGCGTGTGCGCCAGCACCCCGGCGACGTCGTGGGCGAGCAGCCGGGCCATGGCGGGCTCGTTCACCGCCGCGCCCTCAGGGCAGGCGGCCTGGGCGATCCGGTCGAAGTGGCCGCCCAGGGTGGGCAGGCCGTGGCCGGCGGCGGAGGCGGCGAGCTGGTCGAGCCAGTGGTGCAGCGCGGTGCGCAGGCCCGGCACGGCGGTCACCTCCCGCACCCGCTCGACCTGCCGGAAGCCCTCCTCCAGGTGGCTCTCCACGCCCGCGGCGAGCCGCCCGACGAACCGGGCGTCCCCGGCCACCGCGACGAGCTCGCGGCGGCCCTCCTTGTCGTCGCGCAGCCAGCCGGCGACGTTGAAGCGGTCCTCGCCGGCCGGATCGGCCACCGGCACGCCCAGCGCCAGGCACGCGTCGAGCAGGTCGAGGTCGGTGCTGCCGTGGCGGCGGGCCAGCGCCACCGGCACGCCGTCGGCCTTGAGCCGGGGCGCCATCCGCTCGACCAGGTCCAGCAGGCGGGCGCTGCGGTGGCGGTCGCGCCAGTAGCGGCGCTGCCGGTGCTCGTCGAAGCGGGCAAGCCAGCCGGCGGGGCCGTCGGTCGCGGCGGCCTCGGCCGGCACCTGCGCGGCGGGCTCGGTGAGCGCGCGGGTCGCCCCGGCCTGCTCCAGCACGCCGAGCCACCCGTCGTCGGTGCAGTTGGCCGGGAACATGCCGAGCAGGCGGCCGCGCAGCGCCGGGTCGGCGGCGGCGAGCTGCGCCAGGGGTGTGCTGTACGCCGTCCAGAACGACTCGGCGGCGCGGATCAGCGCGGGCGCGGGCAGCAGCTGGGCGAGCACGTCCCGGTCGGCCTCGGCCTGGTCGAGCTTGGCGGCCTTGGCCAGGCGGCGCAGGTCGGTGTGCATGGCGGCGTACGGCGGCAGCCCGCCCAGCGTCCGCTCCACGCACAGCCGCAGGAAGCGCTCGTACGCCTCGGTGGGGGTGCTGCGCGCGGCCAGCTCGCGGGCGTGCTGGGTGAGCGCCTTCGCGGTGATCGCGCCGGCCAGCGCGAACTCGAGGAACACCGCGTGCTGGCGCTCCTCGTCGATGCGCAGCGCGTACGCCCGCTCGGCGTCGCGGGCCTTGCCGAACATGGTCGCGGCGTAGGTGGTGCTGTCGGCGGCCAGGAACGCCCGGCCCGCCTCCTCGTAGAAGGTCGGCAGGAAGTGCGGCACGGCGCGGGCCAGCCGCTCGCCGAGCGCGTCGAAGCCCTCCTTGGCCGGGCCGATGCGCGACTTGGCGGTGCGGGCCAGCTTCTCGATCTCCTTGACCAGGGCCAGCGCGTGGTGGCCGTTGGCCGGGTCGTGCACCAGCGCCCAGGCCGGGAAGCCCAGCGCCTGCTGGCGCACCAGGCCGACCTCGTTGACCGGCGCGGGCTTGTCGAAGCCGAGGAACTCCATGCTCAGGTCCTCGGCGGCGCCGACGGCGGCGGGCACGAGGCGGACCACGGTGCGCCCTTCCAGCACCGGGTGCGCGTACGCGCGGGTGGTCAGCGCGTCGACGGTGTCGTCCTTGGCCACCGGCGTGCCGACCGGCAGCACCGCCCCGGCCTCCAGCAGTGCCAGGTGGCTCATGCCTGCTCCTCGCTCTCGTCCTTGTCCACGACGCGGCCGGCGTACAGCGCGGCGGCCATGCGGTTGCCCTCGGACCACGCCACCGGGCCGACCTGGCCGAGCGGCAACGCGGTGCCCTTGCGGTCGGTGAAGACCAGGTCCCCGGTCTCGGTCTGGTAGTACGGATCGTCGGAGCCGATCCAGAAGCGCGCCTCGACCGTGACGCCGCCCTCGAACACGCGGCAGACGGCGTTGCCCCCGCGCACCGGGTAGCCCAGCTTGGTCGCGCGGGAGGTGGCGTGGCGCAGCTCGGCGTAGCGGCCGCCGGAGAACTCCCCGATGCGGAGCGCGGCCGGGTCCAGGCCCGCCGGGCGCACGAAGATCTGCCGGAAGAGCTGGTCCACCGACTGCTTCACGCCCAGGTCGGCGGCGAACTCGCGCAGGTCGTCGAGCTCGGTGAGGGTGACCGGGTGCGGGATGACCACCCGCTCGGCGGGCAGCCGCACCGTGTCGCCGTCGAGGTTGACCACGCCGATCTGGCCCGCGGTCGCGTCCCGCAGGAAGCCGACCGCGTCCGGGTCGAACCCGCCGGCGTCGTCGAGCACGCCCACGACCAGGTCGGTCAGCGCGGTGCGCCAGGTCTCGTCGGGCCACACGTCGGCCAGCACGGCGACCGGCACCGGCAGCGAGCGCACCAGCCAGCGCTCGATGTCGGCGCGGCACTGCGCCTCGTGCCGGCCGAGCCACTCGGTGAGCTGCCGCAGCCCGACGACGACGGGGTCGTCGCGCAGCGCGGCGGGCACCGTGCGCAGCTCCTTGCCCTTGGCGTTGCGGGCGACCAGTGCGCTGTCGCGCAGGGTTACCTCGTAGCCGCCGGACGCCACCAACCATCCCATGTGGACGGCCCCTTCCTGTCGAGGACACCGGACGCTAAACCACCGCGCCGACAGTTCGGAAAACGGCTCGTCACAGCGTCGGCGGCGCCGCATCGCGGGCAGTGGTGCGGGAGTCGGGGTGTGCACCGCCACGTCGCCGGGTATAAGCAGCTCAGTACGGCCGTACCCGGAGTACCGTCGAAGTTCCGGCGGCGTCGTGCGACGGCGCCGCGGCAGGCGTCGACGTGGACGACAGGAGGGCTGCGGTGAAGGGCAGAGCACTCGTGCTGGGTGGCGGTGGGGTCACCGGAATCGCGTGGGAGCTGGGCGTCCTGGCCGGGCTGGCCGAGGCCGGCGTGGACCTGAGCGAGGCCGACCTGCTGATCGGCACCTCCGCCGGGTCCGTGGTGGCGTCGCTGCTGGGCACCGATCCGAACCTCGAGGAGCGCTACCAGACGCAGCTGGAGGACCCGGCGGACGAGGTCGCCGCGCGCATCGGCACGCGCACGCTGCTGGCGTACGGCTGGGCGATGCTGCGCAGCCGCGCACCCGAGCAGTACCGGGCCCGCCTCGGCGCGCTGGCGCTGGCCACGGCGTCGATGACGCCGGAGGAGCGCAAGGCGGTCATCGCCTCGCGGCTGCCCGTGGTGGAGTGGCCGGAGCAGCCGCTGCTGATCACCGCGTCGGACGCGCACACCGGGGAGTTCACCGTGTTCACCCGCGAGAGCGGGGTCGAGCTCATCGACGCGGTCGCGGCCAGCTGCGCGGTGCCCGGGGTGTGGCCGCCCGCGGCGGTCAACGGCCACCGCTACATCGACGGCGGGATGCGCTCGGCGACCAACGCCGACCTGGCCGAGGGGCACGAGCGGGTGGTCATCATCGCCCCGGTGACCGCCGGCGGCGGGCTCATCACCAGCGCCTCCCGGCACGCCGAGCAGCTGCGGGCGAAGGGGACGCAGGTGACCATCGTCAGCCCGGACCGCGACGCGCGCGCGGCGATCGGCCGCAACCTGCTGGACCCGTCCCGGCGGGCCGGTTCGGCGCGGGCGGGGCGCGCCCAGGCGATGCGGGCCATCGAGCAGGTGGGCGAGGTGTGGTCCTGACGGTCCGGTCAGGATGCTTCCAGCCGGTGCCTAGCCGGCCTTGAGCAAGTGACGCCCGTCGACCGGAAATCCGCTCTACCAGCGGAGATCCGGTGTGACTGCGCTCTCGCGAAACATGCTCGACCCGGAGTGGCCAAAGCTTCGCGCTAGCGCTATGCTCGATCGTGACGCCCGTCTTGGCGACTTCCCCCGTGGTTGCCAAGACGGGCGTTTTGCGTGTCCCACCAGCCGATCCTCCCGGCATGCGTCCATTGTGGAGGTAAGCCGCCGCGGCGGGCGATCTGCGCGCGATCCTGTCGGCCGGGTCGGGTAGTGTGCCGCGCGGCGAGGCTGTAGCGCAGAGGTCGTCGCGCCTTGACTGCAAGCTGGAGGACGTCGGTTCGAATCCGACCGGTCTCGCCCCTGAGCCGACCCGGGGAGGGCGCATGCCGCCGAGCAGCACGGACGTGCCCACGGCACGCGTGCCCGCGGCGCCCTCCCCCGGGCCGGTCCCCGCCCGGAACGCCGGCTCCGTCGACGGCGCGGCCGGTGCCGCGGTGACGGCCTCCGATGTGGAGGCGTGCCTGCGGGTGCTCGCCGCCGTGACCGCGGGCGACCTCGACGGCCCGGCCGCCGTCGCGGTGGAGCGCGCGGTCGCGCTGGCCCACCGCGGGGGCAAGAAGCGCCGCAAGGCCGACCGCGCGGTACGCCGCGAGGAGCAGGACCGGCTCCTGCTGGCCACGGCCGCGAGGTTCCGCGAGGAGATCCCGTCGGCGGCGCCCGCGCTGCCCGCCGGGGGCGGTGCCGCCCGGCCGCTGCTGCACCGCCCGCGCCGCTGCTACGTGTGCAAGGAGCCGTTCCGGCAGGTCGACGCGGACTACCACCAGCTGTGCCCGGCCTGCGCCGAGCACAACCGCGCCCGCCGCGACGCCCGGTGCGACCTGACCGGCCGCCGCGCGGTGGTGACCGGCGGCCGGGTGAAGATCGGCTTCCACACCGCACTGAAGCTGCTGCGCGACGGCGCCGAGGTGCTGGTCACCACCCGCTTCCCGCGCGACGCGGCGCGCCGGTTCGCGGCGGTGCCCGACTTCGCGCGCTGGGGCGGCCGCCTGCACGTGCACGGGGCGGACTTCCTGGACCTGGCCGCCGTGATCGACCTCGTCGACGCGGTCGGCCGCCGCTGGGACCACCTGGACATCCTGGTCAACAACGCCGCGCAGACCCTGCACCGGCCCCCGGCGTACCACCGCGAGGTGCGGGCGGCCGAGCTGCTGCCGCTGGCCGGCCCGGCCGCCGCGATCGGCGTCACCCCCGCCCGCGCGGGCGCCGCCGACACCGCGCTGGTGCTGCCCGACCTCGCCCAGGCGCTGTTCCCGGCCGGGCGCACCGACGAGACCGGCCAGCCGCTGGACCTGCGCGACGAGAACTCCTGGACGCTGCGCGCCCAGGACGTCAGCCCGCGCGAGTGGCTGGAGGTGCACGTCGTCAACGCGTTCGTGCCGTTCCTGCTGACCTCCCGGCTGCGCCCGCTGCTGGCCGCCGCGCCGCACCCGGTGCGGCACGTGGTGCAGGTGTCGGCGATGGAGGGCAGCTTCGCCCGGGAGAACAAGACCGAGCGGCACCCGCACACCAACATGGCCAAGGCGGGCCTGAACATGCTGACCCGCACCCTGGCCGCCGACTTCCACGGCGACGGCATCCTGATGAACAGCGTCGACACCGGCTGGGTCACCGACGAGCGGCCCCACCCGGACAAGCAGGCCCAGCGGGCGGCCGGGTTCCGCCCGCCGCTGGACGTGATCGACGGGGCGGCGCGGGTGTACGACCCGATCGTGCGTGCCGAGCACGGCGACCCGGTGCACGGGGCGTTCCTCAAGGACTACCGGGAGACCGCATGGTGACCGAGCCGGAGAGCAATCCCGTCCGCTGCCCCGCCATCGCGCACCCCGAGGTGGGCCTGGCCGACCCCGCGGACTTCGACGCGCTGCTGGCGCGGCTGTCCGAGCCGGGCGAGGTGACCGGCACCGAGGACTTCCCGCGCGGCACGCTGCAGCCCGACGGCCGCCTCGACCTGTGCAAGCAGGGCCTCGGCCCGCAGGCCGCGGCGCGGGTGGTGCAGGCCGCGGTGCGCTTCCCGCACGCCACCCACCTGCTGCTGGGCACCAATGGTCTGGGCAGCGACGGCGCCCGCGCGGTCGCCGACGCGCTCGCGCCGGGGCACCACGTGCAGACGGTCTACCTGGGCTGCAACCGCATCGACGCGGACGGCGCCGGTGCGCTGGCCGACCGCCTGGCGGGCGACCGCACGGTCCGGGCCCTGTGGCTCAAGCGCAACCCGATCGGCGACGCGGGCGTGTCCCGGCTGTGCGCGGCGCTGTCGGGCAACACCACGCTGCGCACCCTGGACCTGGTCAACACCGGCCTCACCCGCCACGGCCTGGCCGAGCTGGCCGGCACCCTCGCCGCCCGCGAGACGCCGCTGGAGCGGCTGTTCCTGGGCGGCAACGGGCTGCGCCCGGACGCGGTCCCGGCGCTGGCCGCGATCGTGCGCGAGGGCGGGGTGCGCGAGCTCTACCTCGCCGCCAACCACCTCGGCGACGCGGGCGCGGCGGCGCTGGCCGAGGCCGTCGCGGGGCTGCCGATGACGCTGGGCCTGGGCGGCAACGGCCTCACCCCGGCCGGGGTCGCCGCGCTGGCCGCGCGGCTGTCCGCCTGGCGGGCGCTGGACCTGGCCCGGCCGCCGTCGGAACGGGCCCTGGGCGCGCTGCCCAACACCGTGGCCGACGAGGGCGCCGCGGCGCTGGCGGCGGCACTGCCCGGCAGCCGGCTGCGGCGGCTGGACCTGCGCTTCACCGGCATCACCGGGCGCGGCGCGAAGCTGCTGCTGGCGGCGCTGAGCGACGACCTGCCGCTGCGCTACCTCGGCATCAACGGCGGCGTCCCGCGGCGGCTGCGCCGGCTGGCCGGTGCCACGCTCGGCCCGGTCGAGCAGCCCCACCCCGACATCAGCGCGATCGCGAGCGTGTACCGATGACCGAGCAGTTCGAGCTGAAAACCTGGCAGCGGATACGCCGGTTCGCCGTGCCGCCGGGGATGATCGCGGCCTGCCAGGCGCGGCGGGAGGCCGGCGACTGGCGGGGCGCGCTGGCGGCGGCCCGGGTGGACACCGACATCGACCTCGACGCGGTGGCCGGCCGGTTCGGCGCGCAGACGGCCGACCGGATCGCCGGCGAGCTGGCCGGGCTGGCCCCCGACCTGCTGCGCTGGCACCTGCCGCGCGCGCTCGGCGGGCGCACCAGCCTCGCCACCGGGCTGATCTTCACGCTCGCGACCCGCACCGGGCCGGTGGACCCGGACACCGCCGTGCTGCGGGTCGAGCTGCCCAAGACGGTGGACGGCTCGCAGCGGCTGCGCCTGACGGTGGCGAAACTCGACGACGTGGTCGCGCGAGAGCTGCCCGGCCACCTGTGGCACGCGGACGAGGCGCCGGGCCTGCGCGCGGCGTACGGCGGCAGCGCCCACCGGCTGCCGTTCCTCACCCGCGACGGCGCGCCGGTGCCCGCCGACGCCTTCGCGGCCGCGCTGGGCGACGACGCCCCGGCCCGCGCCGAGCGGGCCGCGGCCCATCTCGCCGCCGACCGGCTGGTCGAAGCGTGGGCCGAGGCCGGGCTCACCCTGGACGAGGAGCTGCCCGCCTACCGGTCCGGCTACTACCAGGTGACCCGCGCCCACGTGTCGCAGGAGCGGCTGCACCTGGTCGCGCTGGCCCCCGCGGTGCGGGCACTGGCCCGGCGGCACGACGCGGGCGGCGTGCTGCTGGAGCCGAACTGGCGGCTGCGCTTGCTGTTCACGCCGGACGGTGACACCGTGCGGGTCCGCATGCTCGACCAGGACGACCATCGCGGCGAGCTGCCGAAGCTGACCGAGCCGGTCTACCGCGTCCCGCCCGACCTGGAGCTGCTGCGCGCGGGCATGCTCACCCCGGCCGAGCTGCACCCGCTGGTGCGGGCCGCGCTGTTCCCCCAGGAGCCGCCGGACACCCCGGCCCCGCGCGGACCGCGCTTCGGGCCGGTGCGGGTGCGCTGCCGCGGCCGGTGGCACCGCGTCGACAACACCGGCGGGCGGCTGACGCCGCTGGACCACACCCCCGAGGAGGTGCAGCGCGAGCAGGCGCTGCGCGCGCTCGGCGGGAAGGTGGCCGGCTGCTTCGCGGCCGAGCAGGGCTGGCGCGACGGGAAGACGCGCCTGCCGCGCGAGCTGCGGGCGCAGCGGCGCGAGCTGATGCAGACGATCCTGCACGGCGACACGCAGACGCTGCTGGAGCTGCTGGACGCGGGCCTGGATCCGTTCGTGCGCGACGGGCGCGGCTCGACGCTGCTGCACCTGCTGCGCTGCCTCGACCACGAGGTGCTGCTGCCCCGGCTGCTGGCCGCGGGCCTGCCGGTCGACGCCCGCGACCACCGGCAGCGGACCCCGCTGCACGTCGCCGTCGGCTGGGTGGGCTCGCCGTCGCTGGTCCGGGCGCTACTGGAGGCCGGGGCGGACCCGCGGGCCGAGGACGACAACCGGACCTCGGTCGCCGAGCTGATCGAGTACAAGGCCATGGACTTCTACGACGACGACATCCAGGCCGAGGCCCAGCAGGACCTGAACCTGATCAAGAAGTACATCGAGGAACGGACCGCGGCATGACGGCACCGCACGACCCCCTGCGCACGGCGGACGAGCTGATCGCGGCCACCCGCGCCTGGCGCAGCGAGCCGGTGTCCGACCCGCGCGTGGAGGCGCTGGCGCTGGCCGTGTCGGCGAACCTGCCGGTGCTGCTGTGGGGCGAGCCCGGCATCGGCAAGTCGGCGTCGCTGCAGCAGCTCGCCGCCGGGCTGGGCGTGCCGCTGGAGACGGTGATCGCCAGCGTGCACGAGCCGTCGGACTTCGCCGGGCTGCCCATCGTCGGCGACGATCCGGCCCGCGACGGCGTGCCGATGGCGCCGCCGGACTGGGCGGTGCGCCTGGCGCGGACCGGCCGGGGCCTGCTGTTCTTCGACGAGCTGTCGTCGGCGCCCCCGGCGGTGCAGGCGGCGCTGCTGCGGGTGGTGCTGGAGCGGCGGGTGGGCAGCCTGGAGCTGCCCGCGTCGATCCGGATCGTGGCGGCGGCCAACCCGCCCGCGAGCGCGGCCGACGGCTGGCACCTGAGCCCGCCGCTGGCCAACCGGTTCGTGCACCTGCACTGGACGCACGACCCGCGTACGGTCGCCCGGGGCCTGGCCGGGACCTGGCCCGCGATCGAGGTGCCGACGGTGCAGCCGGGGCGGATGGCGAGCGCGGTGGCCAAGGCGCGCGGCACCGTGGCGGGCTTCCTGACCGCCCGGCCGGGCCTGGTGCACCACCTGCCCGGCGACGCCGACAGCCGGGGCGGGGCCTGGCCGTCGCCGCGCAGCTGGGAGATGGCGCTGCGGCTGCTGGCGTTCCACCTGGCCACCGACACCGGCCGCGACGCCCTGGCCACCGCCCTGATCGGCGCGGTGGGCGACGGCGCGGGCCTGGAGTTCAGCACGTACCTGGAGGAGCTGGACCTGCCCGACCCGGAGCGCGTGCTGGCCGACCCGGCGGCGTTCGCGCTGCCCGAGCGCGGCGACCGGCAGCTGGCGTTCCTGACCGCGGTGGTGGCGGCGGTGCAGGCCCGCACCACCCACCAGCGGTGGGACGCGGGCTGGGTGGTGCTGGCCAAGGCCGTGGACGCGGGCGTGCCCGACGTGGCCGCGCGGGCGGCGCTGGACCTGGCGGCGCTGCGCGACACGGACTGGCCGGTGCCGCCCGCGATCGACGCGTTCGTCGAGGTGCTGAGCCTGTCGGGGATGCTCCCGGCGGCCCGATGACCGCCCCACCGCCGGCGGACCGGCCGCACGCTGCCGGGCACCCGCCGGGCGAGCCGCAGGCTGGCGGACCTCCGCCGGACGAGCCGCAGGCTGCCGGGCCCACGCCGGGCCCGCCGTCCGCTACCGGGCATCAACCGGGCGGGCCGAAGCCGCCCGTGCCGCTGGACCGGACGAAGCTGCTGGCGGCGCGGTTCCGGGCGGCGGGCGATCGGCCGTACCTGGCCGCGGCCCTCTACAGCCTGACCATCGTGCCCAGCGAGCGGGTGCCGACGATGGGCGTGGACCGGCACTGGCGCTGCTACGTGTCGCCCGACTTCGTCGCGCGCACCCCGGTCGAGCAGCTGGCCGGGGTATGGATCCACGAGGTGGCACACCTGCTGCGCGACCACCACGGGCGCGCGGACCGGCTGACCGCCGACGAGCGCGCCGACCACCACCGGCTCAACGTCGCGCAGGACTGCGAGATCAACGACGACCTGATCGCCGACGGGCTGCCGCTGCCCGAGGGCCGGCTGGAGCCGTCCCAGTTCGGGCTGCCCGTCGGCGGCCTGTTCGAGCAGTACCTGCCCTCGATCCCGGCGACGCCGCGCTGCCACGGCCGGTGCGGGGCGGGTGACGGCGGGGCGGGCGGCGGTGTGTGCGACTGCCCGGCGGTGGAGTGCGGGTCGGGCGCGCACGGGCACCAGCGCCCGTGGGAGCACGACGGCGCGGGCCCGGCGGCGGTGCGCGGGGTGGAGGCCGACGCGATCCGGCGGCAGACCGCGCAGGCGGTACGCGCGCACGCCCGCAGCCGCGGCAAGGTGCCCGCCGGGTGGAAGCGCTGGGCCGACGAGGTCCTCGAACCGACGATCGACTGGCGGCAGGCGCTGGCCGGGGCGGTGCGCGAGGCGGCGGCCTGGGCGGGCGGCGCGGTGGACTACACGTACCGGCGGCCCTCCCGGCGCGGCGCGGCGCTGCCGGGCGTGGTGCTGCCGAGCCTGCGGCGGCCGCTGCCGCGGGTCGCCATCGTGATCGACACCTCGGGGTCGATGTCCGACGACGACCTGGCCGCGGTGCTGGCCGAGGTCGGCGGGGTGCTGCGCGCGGTGGGCGTACGCGGCAACCGGGTGGCGGTGCTCGCCTGCGACGCCGACGTGCACGCCGCGCGGCGGGTCTCGACCGTCGGCGAGGTGGTGCTGGCGGGCGGCGGCGGCACCGACATGCGGGTCGGCATCAGCGCCGCGCTGGCCGTGCCCGAGCCGCCGCACTTCGTCATCGTGCTGACCGACGGGTACACGCCATGGCCGGCGGCAGCACTCGCGCGTACCCGCATCATCGCAGGTCTGGTGGGGTCTGAGGCGCCGATCCCACCGGCCTGGATCGAGTCGATCCCGATCTCGATCACTTCGAGCAAAACATGAGCTCCGTCCGAAAAAGAATGGTTTTGTAGTACCCAGACGATCCTCGGATCACGGGGAAGGAGAAGCCATGGGTACGTCTCTTCGGCGAGCGGCGCTGACCGCCGCCACCGGTGCTGCGATCGCGGCGCTGGCCTTGCCGGCGGCGGCGCACGCCGCGGCCGACGTCACCGTCAACCCCGCCGCGGTCGCACCGGGCGGCAAGTTCACGCTGGCCGCGTACTGCGGCGCGGCCGCCACCTCGGCGCAGGTCAGCGGCACCACCATCGGCGGGCCGTCCGAGATCACGCTCAACCCGTTCACCGACGGCGGGCCGGGCGCGTTCAACGCGGAGCTGACCGTCCCGGCGACCACGCTGCCGGGCACGTACCAGCTCGAGGTCACCTGCAGCGACGGCGAGACCGGCACCGGCACGCTCGTCGTGTCGCCGACCGGCGCGCCCGCGGGCGGCGGCGGCTCGACCTCGCAGGGGCCGAGCCGGGCGCTGCTCGGCGCCGGCGGCGGCCTGCTGGCCGCGTCCGGCATGGGCGCCTTCCTGATGCTCCGGCGGAGGTACCGTGGCACCCACTCCGCCTGAGGGCACGTCCGCCCGGGGCCGCCATCGCGCGTCCGGACGCCGTTCCGGACGCGTCGGCCTGCTCGCCCTGCTCACCACCGCGCTCGCCGGGGGCGGCCTGATCGCCGCCGCGTTCGTGGTCGCCCCGGCCGGGCCGCCGCAACCCGCCGTGGAGAACTCGGCCCGCTACCAGCTCACCGACATGGACCGGCGCCCGGACGCGCGCGGCGTACGGCCGCTGGACCGCTCGGCGCCGGTGCGGGTGAAGATCCCGGCGATCAAGCTGGACGCGGTCGTGGTCACCGTCGGCACCAACCCCGACGGCAGCCTCCAGGTGCCCGAGCTGCGCCACTCGCAGCTCACCGGCTGGTACCGCTACGGCCCCAGCCCCGGCGAGCGCGGCAACGCCGTCATCGTCGGCCACGTCGACACCCGCAGCAGCGGCCCCGCCGTCTTCTTCGAACTCGGCGCCCTCAAACCCGGCACCAAGATCGAGGTCTCCCGCCTGGACGGCTCCGTCGCCGTCTTCTCGGTCGACGTGGTCAAGTCCTTCCCCAAGGACGAGTTCCCCGCCACCCGCGTCTACGGCAGCAGCGACGACATGGGCCTCCGCCTCGTCACCTGCGGCCCGCCGTACGACAAAACCGACCACAACTACCTCAACAACGTGGTCGTCTTCGCCACCCTCACCAAAACCCGCCCCAACCCCTGACCCGCCTCCAGTGCGTCGATCATGAACTTATGGGCGTGTTCGACGGCGTGTCGCTCCCCTAACTTCATGATCGACGCACTGGAACGGTCGCGACACTGATCGCCTACTGGAGCGGATCCACGTTCAGCGACCCGTTGCCGGGGCTGACGTGTTCGGTCCACCTCGAGCCGTTCCAATAGCGGTACACATGGCGTCCGGTCGGATCGGCGTACCAGTTCGCAGGAGCGGAGGTCGCGGGCCGACCCGCCAGGAGCTCGCGTAGCCGTGACAGCACGCCGGTCGTGTTCGCGGTGCCGGCGAAGCTGACGGGCAGGGTCACGGCTTCATGGCGGCCCATGTCGAAGCAGGACATCTGTCCCGCTCTGAGGAACACCACGTCGCCGCCTGCCAACGCCACGGTGGAGGTGGTCGTCCATACGGTTGCGGCTTCGAGCGTGTAGAGCCTCCGCAGGGTCAGGCGCATCCCGGTCTGCGCGGCTTCCACCATGAGCACCAGGTACGGCGACCAGGCGGTAGCGCCGTAGGAGCGCCCGACCAGCGTGAGGCCGCCGTCCGCCCTCCCGTCGAGAGACGTCGCGTGCTGTGCCGCGCTCCGTCCCTCGAAGAAGCCGTAGCGCGTCGGCGAACTGCGCGGGACGCCGGCAGCCGACTGCGCGCGGTAGGCGGCGGTGTCGGTGCACGGATGTTTGGGCCACGGCGGCCCTACTTCATCGAAGAAGACCCGGCTGCCGTGCTCGTTGGCGTAGAAGAAGACCAGCGCCCCGCAAACGGGACAGCGGGCGTTCGGGCGCAACCATCGCGCCGAGAAGCTCCGGGGAGGTTGCGGCGCGCGGGGCACCGGCACGTACGCGACCGCGCGGTACGACCTCGCCGAACTCGGCCGCCGCCATGGCGTGGAGCCGGCGCGGGTCACATCGTGGGCGCCGACCCAGTGCCGACCACCACCCGGGCTGCGCCGCCAGTGCCCACGACGACGATAAGTGGTCATCGGTCACCTGCCGGAAGCCACGGCGTCGCGCCAGTCCCACCGAGCACAGCGCCCCTCCCCCCGAGATTCCCCCCGTCCGCGCGGAGCTGGACGAAGTCGTCTGCGAGCCTAGTGACGACACCACCGGTTCTCGACCCCTGTAACCGTTCTTCGTCCGCGCCTCCGCACCCTGCGACCGGTCGTTTGCCGCAGGTCGCCCGTCCGGATCGCACCGGGTGCCCGTCCAGATGAACCGTGACGAGCGGGGCGCCCCAGGATCGGCAGGGGATCCGATTGCCTGGCCGTATCCCCGCCGCGCGCCTCGTCTGCGTACCGCGTCCTCGACCGGGCGGGGCTCCGCGTGCTCAGGGCGCGGTGCCTTCTGCTCAGGACAGGAGTTTGGTGAGTTCGACGCGGGAGCGGACGCCGAGCTTGGCGAAGATGTTGCCGAGGTGGTGCTCGACGGTGCGCGGGCTGAGGTAGAGCTGCGCGGCGATCTCGCGGTTGGTGGCGCCCTCGGCGGCGTACCGGGCGATCTGGCGCTGCTGCGGGGTGAGCTCGTCACCGGCCCGCACCTCCGGCGGGCGCGCTGACTCTCCCGTCGCGCGCAGCTCAGCGCGGGCCCACCCGGCCCAGCGGTCGGCGTGCAGGCGCTCGAACGACTCCAGCGCGCTGCGCAGCTCGGCGCGGGCCTGCGTACGGCGGCGCTGCCGGCGCAGCAGCGAGCCGTAGAGCAGCTCGGTGCGGGCCCGCTCGAAGGCGCGATCGCCCACCGCGTGCAGCTCCAGGGCGTCGCGGAAGTGCTCCTCGGCCTGCGTGCCGTCGCTGAGCAGGGCCCGGCAGCGGGCGGCCAGCGCGAGGTTGTCCGGGCTGCTGGTGCTGCGCGCCCACGGCTCGAACGTGCCGAACGCGGCCCGGGCCGCGTCGACCGCGCCGGTGCGCACCGCCGCCTCGACGTAGGTCGGCACCGACAGCGCGGCCACCGCCATGTGCCCCTGGCCTGGTCCGGCGCGGGCCAGGCCGCGCAGCCGCCCGGCGGCGTCGGCGGGCCGCCCCAGGGACAGGTCGAGGAAGGCCAGCGCCCAGGTGCTGAGCGCGGCGGGCAGCCCGAGGCCGTTGAGCCCGGCCCGGTCCAGCGCGGTGCGCGCCCGCAGCCGGCAGGTCTCCTCGTCGCCGTGGATCGCGTCGAGCATGGCCAGCGCCGCCAGGTGGTGGCAGGCGCCGTTGCCCTGCCCGGTCTCGGTGGCCGCGCGCAGCCCTTCCAGCGCGTTCGCGGTGGCGGCGGCGTGGCGGCCGGTCCAGAACTCGGCGTACGCGCTGAACTCCAGCGCCTTGGGCACCATGGTCACCGCGCCGCGGCCGCGCGCTGCGGCGACCGCGCGGGCGGCCATCACCCGGCCCTGGCTGTTGTCGCCGAGGATCAGCGCGGCGATGCTGGCCCAGATCAGGGCGGACGGGTCGTCGATGCGCGGCGCGCCGTCGAGCACCGCCCGCAGCGGGCGCAGCGCCGCGCCGAACCGGCCCAGGAAGATCGCCGACAACGCGTCCAGGTAGTCGAGCATGACCGTGGCCTGCGCCGAGCGGCCCGGCTGGCGCAGCGCCGCGGCCTGCGCGGCGACCTGCAGGAAGCGCCCGTGGTCGCCGGCGTACACACCCGCCTCGCCGGCCCGCATCATGGCGCGGATGGCCAGCTCCGGGTCGATCGGGGCGAGCCGCTGCGCGGCGCCCAGCAGCGCCTCGTACGCGTCGGCGGCGCGCCCGTCGCGCAGGTCGATGTCGCCGCGCAGCAGCTCCAGCTCGCCGCGCGCGGCCGCGCCCGGTGCCACGGGCAGGGCCCGGTCGAGCAGGTCGCGGGCGCGCACCGAGTGGCCCGCGTGCCAGGCGTCGCGGGCCGCCGCGGCCAGCCGCCGGGCCTTGGCGCCGTCGTCGCCGGTGCTCAGCTCGGCGGCGCGCTCGTACGCCGCGGACGCGACCGCGTAGCCGCCCCGCCCGCGCGCCGCGACCGCCGCCGTCTCCAGCTCCTCGGCCAGCTCGTGGTCGGGGGCGAGCCCGGCCGCGGCCCGGTGCCAGGCCCGGCGCAGCGGGTGCCGGCCGGGGTCGAGCACCCCGGCCAGCAGCGCGTGCGCGGCGCGGCGGCCGGCCAGCGGGGCGGCGTGGTAGATCGCGGCGGGCACCAGCGGGTGGCGGAACTCCACCCCGCCCGCGCCGACGCGCAGCAGTCCCGCGTCCTCGGCGGGTGCGAGCGCCGCGACGTCGATGCCGGCCGCGTCGGCGGCGCGGACCAGCAGGTTCGCGTCCATCCCCTGCTCGGCGGCGGCGATGAGCAGCAGGCGCCGGGTCTGCTCCGGCAGCGCGAGCACCCGGCGCAGGTGGGCCCGGCGCAGGCCGGGGCTGGGCGGCAGCGGGTCGGGCAGCGGCCGCACGCCGCGCAGCCGGTCGGGGTCGAGGGCGGCGACCAGGTCGGCGACGGCCTGGGGGTTGCCCGCGGCGGCCGCGGCCAGGCGCAGGCGTACGCCCTCGTCGACGGCGACGGGCGCGAGGTCGTCGACCATCGCCGCGCAGGCGGTCTCGTCCAATGGCGACAGCAGCAGCACCGGCACGCCGGGCGGCGGCAGCTCGTCGTCGTCCCGCATCGCCAGCAGCACGACCACGGCGCCGCCGGGCCGATCGCCCGGCGGCGCGTCGCCCGGCTTTCCGGCGGCAGGGGACGGCATCGGCGCGGGACGGTCGCCCACCCGCCGGGCGGCGAAGGCGAGGGCCTCGCGCGACGGCTGGTCGAGCAGGTCCGCGTCGTCGACGCAGACCAGCACCGGGCCGTCGCGCGCGAGCAGCTCCAGCAGCCCCAGCAGCGCGGCGGGCAGCAGGCAACCGGTGCCGTCGCCGGCCACCCCGTCGAGCACCCCGCGCAGCGCCGCGGCCTGGTGCGGGGGCAGCTCGGCCAGGCGGTGCGCGACCGGCCGCAGCAGCCGGTGCAGGCCCGCCCAGGGCAGCGCCGTCTCCGGCTCGACCCCGCCCGAGCGCAGCACCGCGAAGTCGGGTGCCTGGGTGTTCGCGTACCCCAGCAGCGCGCTCTTGCCCAGACCCGGCTCGCCGCGGATCAGCAGCGCGCCGCCGTGCCCGGCCCGCGCACCGTCCAGCACGGACGCCAGCGACAGCAGCGCGCTGTCGCGGCCGTGCAGCACCGGGCTCGGGAGCGGGTCCACACCCAGAAGTTACTCACAAGTTAACTCCGGCGAAAGACCGATGCGTCGTTTAACGGATGCGAAACGCCTACGCCGTCCCGCACGCTCTGTCCCACCGATCTCATCGAGGAGGACAGATGCGAAAGACAGCAGGCCTGCTCAGCGTCCTCGCCGCGGTAGCCGCCATGGTCGTGGTCGCCCCCTCCGCGGCGCAGGCCGCCGAGCGTGACCCCGTGATCTTCGTGCACGGCTACAAAGGCGGGGCGTGGAACTTCAACGACATGATCGCCGACTTCAAGGCCGACGGGTGGCCCGCCAACCGGCTGTTCGCGATCTCCTACGACGTCTTCCAGTCCAACAAGACCACCGCCTCGCAGCTGCGCAGCTATGTGGACTCGGTGCGCGCGCAGACCGGTGCGGCCAAGGTCGACATCGTCGCGCACTCGATGGGCAGCCTGAACTCCCGCTGGTATCTCAAGTTCCTCGGCGGCACGTCGTACGTGGACCAGTGGGTGTCGCTGGGCGGCCCCAACCACGGCACCAACCTCACCCCCGTCTGCTCGTGGCTGATCACCTCCTGCGCCGAGATGGCGCCGGACAGCTCCTTCCTGCGCGATCTCAACGCCGGCGACGAGACGCCCGGCGGGGTGCGCTACCAGACCTACTGGTCCAGCTGCGACGAGTTCATCAACCCCGACTCCAGCACGGTCCTGTCCGGCGCGACCAACACCGGGGTGGGCTGCATCGAACACGCCTGGCTGCTGGTCAGCGACCCCGTCTCGCAGAAGGTCCGCACCCTGCTCAAGTCCTGACCATAGAGAAGGGCACCTTCCCAGTACGTCGAGAAGGTGCCCTTCCTTCGCTAGAGGGCGGCGCGGTGGCGGGCCTGGGAGACGGCCCACGCCGCGTTGACCAGCCCGATGTGGCTGAACGCCTGCGGGAAGTTGCCGAGCATCTCCCCGGTGACCGGGTCGATCTCCTCGGCGAGCAGCCCGACGTCGTTGGCGTACCCGGCGGCGCGCTCGAACACCTCGGCCGCCCGGTTCACCCGCCCCGCCAGCGCCAGCGCCTCGGCCAGCCAGAACGTGCACAGCAGGAAGGTGCCCTCGTCGCCTTCCAGCCCGTCCACGCCGCCTTCGGTGCGGTAGCGGTACACCAGCCCCCGGTCGTCGGTCAGCCGGTCCGCGATCGCCTCGATGGTGGCGAGCATGCGCGGATCGTCGGCCGGCAGGAACCCGACGATCGCCATCATCAGGCACGACGCGTCCAGCGCCGTCGCGCCGAAGTACTGCGTGTACGCGCCCGCCTGCTCGTTCCAGCCGTCGCGCAGCACCCGCTCGCGCACCTCGGCCCGGGCGGCCGTCCAGCCCGGCACCCGGTCCTGCGCGCGCAGGCTGTCGGCCAGCGCAATCGCGCGGTCCAGCGCCACCCAGCACATCACCTTCGAGTACAGGAAGTGCCGGGGCTCGCCGCGCACCTCCCAGATGCCGTGGTCGCGCTCGTCGCTGCGCACCACCGCCGCGTCGGCCAGCGCCACCAGGAACGAGCGCGTGTCGTCGTCGATGTCGGTGATCTTCTCGGCCAGCCGGTGGGCCGCGCTGAGCACCTCGCCGTACACGTCGATCTGCTGCTGGTTCCAGGCGCCGTTGCCGACCCGCACCGGCCTGCTGTCCCGCCAGCCGCGCAGGTGCGGCAGGATCCGCTCGGACAGGTCGTGCTCGCCGCCCACCCCGAACATGATCTGCAACGGCGTGTCCGGGCCGATCGACCCGGCCGCCGCGGTGGTCATGTACGAGAAGAAGTCGCGGGCCTCGTCCGGGCAGGCGGCGACCCACAGCGCCTTCAGCGTGAAGCTCGCGTCACGGACCCAGGAGTAGCGGTAGTCCCAGTTGCGCACGCCGCCGATCTGCTCCGGCAGCGACGTGGTCGCTGCGGCGACGATCGCGCCGCTGGGCTTGAAGGTCAGCCCCTGCAGCACCCGGCCGCTGTGGCCGACCAGCTCGCGCCACGGTC
Source organism: Catellatospora sp. NPDC049609 (assembly GCF_040675365.1). Taxonomy (NCBI): domain Bacteria; kingdom Bacillati; phylum Actinomycetota; class Actinomycetes; order Micromonosporales; family Micromonosporaceae; genus Catellatospora; species Catellatospora sp. NPDC049609. Next base: position 30,147 of record NZ_JBFAOU010000075.1, read on the forward strand.
CCTGGTAGTTCTGGTGCAGCTTGGACCATACGCGCCAGGCGTCCACGGTGACCGCCATCCAGTCGGCGATCTCGTCCTGGCTCCAGGTCCGCACCGGTTCGTGGTACATGGCCGAGCGCTGCAGCGCGAACCACAGCTCGTCGCCGACCCGCAGTGTGAACTCGGCGTCGGCGTCGCAGTTCACATGATGCAGCGGCACCGGGCTGGACAGCACCAGCCGCTCCGCGCCGCCGCGGGCGGTGAGCCCGCCGTCGATCGCCGACAGCAGCGGCCGCAGCAGGCCGTACTCGGGCCGGGGCTGGAACGACAGGCGCGCCCGCACCTCGCCGTCGCGGCAGCTCACCGACCGGATCAGCAGGTGCGGCACGCCCCGGCCGAGGTCGTGCCCGTGCTTGTCCTCGTTCGGGCCGAGCGCCAGGGCGTCGGTGACGGCCAGGGTGCCGTCCGGGGTGTGGAACGTCGTCTCCAGGACCAGCGTCTGGTCCAGGTAGCGCCGGGTGGCGGTGTACGGCCCGACCGGGGCGATGGACCAGTGCCCGGCCTCGTCGTCGAGCAGGCGCCCGAACACCGACGGGCTGTCGAAGCGCGGGCAGCACAGCCAGTCCACGGAGCCGTCCCGGGTGACCAGCGCGGCCGTATGGCAGTCCGACAGCAGCGCGTGGTCGGCGATCGGCACGCCGCTCATGAGGTCAGCTGCCGGCGTGGACGGCGATGAGGTCCGCGTCGACGCCGGCGGCCAGGCACTCGGCGATGGCCTCGCGGCGCACCGCCTCCCAGTGGCGCTGCCGGACCGCGATGGCCGCGGCGATCGCCGCCAGCTCGCGCACCGAGCGGGAGTCGGCGTCGGACGGGGGGTGGGCCCGGGCCGCGTCGAAAGCCTCCTCGATCGACTGCGGCTCGGTGTCGGCCAGCTCCGCGATCTCGTCGAGGTCCCACTCGTGGTGCACCACCAGGTTCGCCGCGTAGAGGTTGCGGTTGGCGGCCACCGTGTCGAGGTGGTACGTGCAGAAGCGCACCACGTCCTGTGCCTTGTGCGCCCGCGCCAGCGGGTCGGCCGGGAGCACCAGTTCGGCCTCGCGCAGGTGGCGCACCGCGATGGCGCGGGCGTCGGAGAGCAGGTCGCGCAGCGCGCTGGCGACCTGCTGGCGGCGCAGCAGCTCGTGCCCGGCGTCGTAGAGGTGCTGCGGGGCGGTGGACCACTCGGCGACGAGCCGGGCGCGCCGCTCGTGCTCGCGGTGCCCGCAGATCGCCTCGGCCAGGTCCTCGGTCGACCAGTCCCGGTTGCCGTGCAGGTAGGCGGCGGCCTCGTCGCGGGCCTGCAGCGCGGTGCGGTAGGCCTGGCGGATCTCGGCGCTGACCTGGCACGCGCCGAACGCGCCGCCCGAGGTGCCGAGAGCTTGCACCGCCCGTAGCTCGGTGCGCAGCCGGGTGACGTTGATCTGGGCCAGCGGGTCGCTGCCGACGCCCGCCCGCGTCGCGTCCATTAATGCAGCGTACGCCTGGTGGCACGGCCCGCGCGCGGGTCTGCGGGAAGGCGGCCGGCGCCGGAGGTGCGGAAGCGGCCGCGGTACGCCGCAGCGCCCTGCCCGAGGAACCGGCCACGAAGTGACGATGGTGGTGAAACCGCCCGGCGAGCGCAGTACCACCATTGACGATCGTTTACGTTTTTGGAGAAATATTTCAATGAATGCATTGACTCCGTAACTGTCCGCCGTCCATGATATTCGACAGTCGTCGATGGGCCCATCGCCGTTCCTCCTGGTACACCCCCTACCCGGAAAGGAGGCGGACAAGTGGCAGCTCTTACCGGAGAGATGTCCTGGTTCTGCTGCGGCACCGCCTGGGGCCCCTGCTCTAGCACGGGCCGCGGCGCCTGCGGCACGTGCAACAGCGGCAGCTACCAGCACGCCTGGCCCAACGCGTCGGCCGCATGTCTCGAGATCACCCGCCCCGACCGCTGCGGGATCACCATGTCCCGCCGCGGCTGCGGCTTCCGGCACTACACCACCAACCGCTGCAACGGAAAGCGCATCGGCACGACCATCGCCGACTGCGGGCCGCAGACCGACCTGTGGTGCGGCGAGCGCGCCTGCTGCGGCTCGGTGTGCGGCACCAACCGCATCGTCGACCTGACCCCGGCCGCGTACAGCCAGATCGCGAACCTGTCGTCCGGCCTGTCGCCCTGCAGCGTCGACATCGTGTGAGGAGGCTGAGATGACGGAGACCATCGACCGCCGCCGCCTGCTCACCACCGCCGCCGTCGGCGGGGCGAGCCTGATCGGCGGCACCGCACTCGGCTCGCTCGCGCCGGAGGCCGCCTTCGGCGCCGAGGAGCAGGCCGTGGAGCCGGGCGCGCCCGACCCCAACTTCGCCGAGGGCCGCATCACCGGCATCAGCACCGGCATGCTGTTCGTCACCGGCTCCGACATGGCGCTGTGGCGCATCCGGATCACCGGCGGCACCAGCATCTGGAAGCTGCGGCCCACCACCGTCGACGCGGTCGCCGTCGGCGACGGCCTGTACGCGCGCGGCCTGCGCCTGCCCGACGGCACCCTGGCCGCCGACTCGGTCTGGGTCAACATCGTCAACGTGCACGCGCACATCGCCGCCATCGGCCGCAACGTGCTGCACCTGGACCACAAGGGCAAGCGCATCGTCGGTCACCTGGTGCCCGGCACGTCGGCCGCCCGCTACAACAACACCCCGGCCGTGTCGGACATGTCGATGCTGCGCGTCGGCAAGCACGTCCAGGTCATCGGCGCCTGGGTCCCGGACACCAACGAGGTCGAGATCGCGACCGTGTACGCGTCCGCCTGAGGAACGCGGGCGGGCGCCACACCCCCCGGCGCCCGCCCGTCCCGCCAACCTTCTCAGCATCCCCGGAGGACCGATGATCTCGTGGATCGCGCCGCTGCAGCCGCTGCTGCTCGGCGCCGTGCTGCTCTGGTCGGCACGGCTCAAACTGCTCTCCCCCCTCGCCCCCGCGCAGGCCGCCCGCAGCGCGCTCGCGCAGCTGCTCGGCGAGCGGCGCGCGCTTCCCGCGTACCGCCTGGTCGGCGGGGTGGAGGCGGTGCTGGCGGTGTTCCTGCTGGCCCCGCCCGCGCTGCCCGCCGAGGCCGCGGCCGCGGTGGCACTGTCGCTCGGCTTCGCCGGCTATCTCGCGTACGCCCGGATCGCCGCGCCCGAGTCGTCGTGCGGCTGCCTGTCGGCGACCCGCACCCCGGTGGGCTGGCGCTCGTTCGCCCGCACCGGCGCGCTGCTGGCCGCGAGCCTGCTGGCGCTGCCCGCCGCCGCGTCGTGGGCGGGCGTGCTCGCCGACCGGCCGCTGCCCGCCGCGGCGGTGCTGCTGGCCGAGGCCGCCGTCCTGGTCGCGCTGTCGCCGGAGCTCGACCGCTTCGGGCTCGACCGGCTGCGCCAGCTCAAGGTGCGGCTCACCCGGCCGCTGCCCACCGGGTTCGACGTGCCGCTGGACTCCACCGTGGAGCAGCTGCACCGCAGCCCGGTGTACGCCGAGACCGCCGCGCTGCTCACCTCGGACGTGCGCGAGCACTGGGACGACGACGAGTGGCGCATCCTGGTCTACTCCGCCCGCCACGCAGGCTTCGAGGTGTCCGCCGTGTACGCCGTCCCGCGCCTGCGCTACCAGCCGGCCGCGGTGCGGCTGGCCCTGGTCGACGAGCCGACCGGGCAGGTCCTGCTCACCCGCGCGTCCGCCCCGGACGCTCCCCTGCCCGACTGGGCGTTCCCCGTCGCGGTGGGTGGCTGAGTGGTCTGGAGGGACGATCGCCGTCTCAGGTCAGCACACGAGGTCACCCCTCACTTTCCGACCCGAGACGGCGATCTTCCTTTCCCGAGGAGTGGGTTGGGGCAGCGCGGCGGGTCTCCGTGGTGTGAACTAGGAGGTACGAGCGCAACGGCGGGCTCCCGCGGCGACCACCCCCGCCGCCTCACCGCGTCGCGCTCCCCACCCCGAGTCGCGCACGCCGCGACCTCCGGGAGTCACCGTGCTCGCTACCGTCCCCCAGCGACAGAGCCTCGCCCTGCGCCACGCCTCCGGCGCGCTCGCCGGATCCGCGCCGCTGCTGGCCGGACGTGCCGCGCGGCGCACCGAGACCTGGCCGGGCCTGCCCGAGCTGCCCGCCGCCTGGCAGGCCGACCCCGCCAGCCGGATCAGCACCGCCACCCAGCGCTTCGCCGCCTACCGGCGGGGCACCGTCGAGATCGAGCTGCACTCGGTGCTCGGCTTCGACGAGGACACCCTCGAACGGCAGATCGCCCGCATCAACCTCGGCGAGCACCGCGTGCGCGTCAGCGCGGGGACCACCTGGCGCGGCTTCGAGGCCCGCTGGGCCTGCGGCGACGTCGCCCACCGCCTGGTCTGCCGCGGCCCCCAGCGCCTCGCCGACTTCCTCGACCTGCTGCTCGGCCTCGGCTGGGACTGACGCCCCTCCCGCACCGCGCGTCGATCTTGCACGTACGGTGGGTGCGACACGCCCCTAGAGGACATATCCCCAACGGTTCGTGCAAGATCGACGCGTGCCGTGCCCGTTCAGCATGTGAGCGCTCACCCGCATGCCGTTGACCGACCGCCCGGCCGGTCGGGAAGATTGACCCATGTCGAGCAATGTGGACAGACGGCCGTTCCAGGAGGTCGCCGCCGAGACGGGCCTCGGCGAGGTCGTCGGCCGCTACCGGCCGGCGGTCGGCGCCGATGTCGCCATCGTCGTGGTGGTGGCGTTCCTGGGCATCATGCTCATCGCGGCCGGCGGCGACGCCGGTGCGGTCGTCGGGGCGGGAGTCGTCGTCCTGGCGCTCGGGGCGCTGGCGGCATGGGTCACCTGGCGCAAGGCCGGCCGGTGGCGCTACCTCTACCCCGGCGGATCCCTGACGACCGACCGCACGGGCGCGGTGACCTCGCTGTTCACCTGGCACGACGTCGCGCACCTGCGCATCTGGGTCCGGGTGGTCAACCTCGTCAGCGCGTACGCCGAGGTCCCGCAGTGCCGCGTGGAACTGCGCAGCGGCGAGGTCGTCGACCTGGCCAAGCCCCGCTACCAGGACACGCCCGCGCTCATCGCGTACGTCGAGAAGAGCGTCGCCGCCGCGATCCTGCCGGTCAAGGTCGACGAGGCCGTGCGCACGGGCGCGGCGACCTTCGGTCCGCTCACCTTGACCGGCGACGGGGTGCGGCGGGGCGAGCAGTTCGTCGCCTGGTCCGCCGTCACGAACGTGGAAGCCGGCAAGACCCATCTGAAGCTCTGGACCGACGCGCGGCGGCCGGCCCTCGCCGAGCGGCTGCGCAACATCCCCGACGTCGCCGTGCTGCTGCACCTGATGCAGCACTGGCCGGTCGCCGAGGAGCCGGACGTCCCGGCGTAGCCCGAAGGACCGGACGCCCCACCCCGACCGCCCGTCAGGAGAAGAAAACTCTGGTCACCGTCTCGGCGACGCAGCACGGCCTGTCGGAGCGGTCCGTCTCCATCGTCATCTGCGCGGTGACCTGCACGCCGCCCCCGGCCTCCTCGACCGAGACGAGCTGCGCCGCCAGCCGGACGGAGGCGCCGACCGGCACCGGCGCCGGGAAGCGCACCTTGTTCAGCCCGTAGTTGACCACCATCCGCGCGCCCTCGAACCGGTACAGGTCCCGCACCAGCAGCGGCAGCAGCGACAACGTCAGGTATCCGTGCGCGATCGTCCCGCCGAACGGGCCGCTCGCGGCGCGGGCCGGATCGGTGTGGATCCACTGGTGGTCGCCGGTCGCCTCGGCGAACGTGTCGACCCGGGACTGCTCGACCGGGTGCCACGGGCCGGGCCCGATGCGCTGCCCGACCGCGTCGGCCAGGTCGGCGGCGGAAACGAACACTCTCACGGCGGCACCTTTCGGATCACGGCTGGTCCGGGTGATCGTAGGACGCCGGAGCGCGGCCACCGGCGGCGGACATGCCGCTGCCGGGGCACGCCGCTCGGGCGCCACGCCACGGGCGGCGGAGCACTGCGCCCGCAGCACGCCGCCCGGGTGGCACGGGAGCGGCCGCGCCACGGGACCGGCGCCCGAACGCACCGCGCCCGGTGGCGCGCCGCTCGGGCTGCGGCGCGACACAAGGGAAGAGGCGGGGGTGTGGGAATAGTGTTTAAAGTACGGTTTGTATATAGGTGGGGGCGGGGAGAATAAAAAATGG
>NZ_JBFAOU010000076.1:0-35831 GCF_040675365.1 Catellatospora sp. NPDC049609
CTGCGCGGCTCCGGTGCGGGTCGGCTTGCTACCGACACCGCCCGCACGCTGCTCACGTTCGCCGGCCACGCGACTCCTCTCCCCGGCGGGCTCCCAATCAAGATCCTTTTACCCGACTGCGCCGCGGGTGAGTAAAAGGATCAGAGCGATCTTGCACGCTACGGAGTCCGGAGCCGTCTCGCTGGAGGCGGTACGCCGAGCTGTGTACGTCTATGCGTACCTGGATGTGCATCCGAACCTGTACGCCGACAACCGGAGACCTCATGAATCTCCTATGTCAAGGCGGGGGCAGCTGGCCTGTTGCCTCGGCCATCCTGAGCCGATGGTAGACGACGTCGGCAAGGTGGCGGCGCAGACTCGCAGGGCCTCGGTTCGGGAGTTGCCCAGGCTGACCCGGCGTTCGACCAGCGCTTTGGCGGATGGGTGGACCCTCAGCTGTGTTACGGCGATGCGATGAAGGGCAGTATTGAGCTGCCGGTTGCCGCTGCGGTTGAGGCGATGACGCGTCCGGTTGCCAGTCCAGACGGGGATGGGGGGCTGTGCCGGCGTGCATTGCAAAGGCGGACGATGAGCGGAACCTCATGACTCCGGCTGTCTCGGCGAGGATCTTCGCAGCGGTCAGTCCTGCGCATCCTGGCAGTTCGAGCAACTGCGGAGCGACATGTTCGATGCGTGACTCTATGCGTCGTTGGAGCTGGTTGATGCGCTGGCTCAGAGTGATCACGCGGTCGAGGAGTTCGATAGCGGTCTCGGCGCGCAGGCTGTCAGGGCCCTCACGGACCTGGTCGCGTAGCCGGTTCATCGTGATGAGGCGGTTGGCGACCTTGCCAGTCGGGTAGTCGATACCGAGCTCGTGCAAGTGCCAGTGCACGCGGGTGAGCATCCTGGTCCGCTCCAGGACCAGATCTTCACGGTGGTCCAGCAGGAGCTTCACTTCTACGGCTTGGTCGTCGACGTGCGCCTTCGGGAAGTTCGGGTTCGCGCAGGGCGGCCCGGGCGACGGCTAGCGCGTCAATAGGGTCGGACTTTCCGCGAGTGCGACATGGGGAACGCGCTGCGGCCATAACCTTCGTAGGCACCAGGACGACCGTTTGACCCGCGCCAACGAGCGCGCGAAGAAGGGCGCCTGCGACGTGTCGGCAGTCCTCTACTGCCCAGCGCAGCGGACCGCCCCGCTGCTGGGCCCAGTCCAGCAGCCGGATCAGTTCTGAGGTGGTGTTACCAACCGTGACTTGAGCGGTTGCCGACCGTTGGAGTCGACGGCGACCGCGGTGTGAGTCCGCTTGTGCGGATCGATGCCTACTACGAGCCTGTTTCGTGTCTCCTTCATCGCGAGGGGCATGAAGGTCCGGCCGGCGGACACACCTCAGTTGGGAGGACGTCGCCTCGTTCTCCTAGCAAGTCACGCCGGTCGGACCGACTTCGACCGCGGTGGACGATTCACGAGAAGGCCACCCGGCAGGCGGCATCCACCATAAGAGTCACTCCGCGATCGGAGCCGATCTACCACCGTGAGTGGTGGCTTCGCCAGCATGACACTGAGGCCACCATACGGCGGCGAGGCGGAACTCTGTGCGGATGGCGCGGATGGGTCGGCCGAAGGCGGCGTTGACGATCAGGCGTTGACGATCAGTGATGCTGAGCGTGCGGAGTTGCTGCGTGGTGCGCGGGGGGCTACGTCGACGCAGGCGTACGCGCTGCGTTGCCGGGTCGTGCTGGCCTGCGCCGGTCCGGACTTGGTGAACACCCGGGTCGCGGCCGAGCTCGGGGTGTCGTTGCCGACGGGTTGCCAAGTGGCGCAACCGTTTCATCGCTCACGGGCTGGCCGGGTTGGCCGATGAGCCGCGGGTGGGCCGGCCGCCGTCGATCCTGCTCGACCGCGTGGAGGAGGCGGTGGTGCTGACCCTGGAGCGGCACCGCGCCATGCGACTCGCTGGTCGAGGGCGTCGATGGCCGAACGCAGCGGCCTGTCGAAGTCCACGATCGGGCGCATATGGCGGCGCCTCGACCTCAAACCGCACCTGATCGACGGTTTCAAGGAGTTCCTCGCAGGCTCCGGGCTGGTCGCCCGGTCGAGGCGACATCCAAGACCGTCAAGCCAATGACTTCGGTGAACAACCGCTTCAAAGGCACCGCTCCCGCTAGATCACCCCGTGATTATCCCCTCGACGGCGCAGTGCCAGTCGGGCAAAGCCGCGCCACACCTGCGGTGTTGAACTTGAAAGGGACGAAGGACGGCGGCCTCCCTCGAGTTCCCGTAACAGGCACGCCGCCGTAGGTCGAGCTCGGGTTCCTGGGCGTGATCATGTGTGGCGACGGGATCCGTGCTGCGGGCCTCTGCGGGTTTGTGAGCCTGCCGCTTCACCGTAAGGACTAGGACGGCTCAACCCCTTCGGCGACGACCGCGCGCAAATCCTGGCAGTACACTGCACAGATGAGGACGGCGCTGGGGTCGTGACGGTTACTTTCCATTGTTAGTAGTTCGTCGTCAGTTGATTTAGGCACGCTTGTGATCGACCTACTGCTGCTCAGCATAGTGCGTCCTCCCCGGGATGGAGTATGGAATTTAACGAGGATCCCAGAAACAGCGTAAAGCTTCAGGTACTCGGCAGCCTTGCTCTCCGCGAACGAGACTCCGATGTTTCGCTGTCCCCAAAACTCCGTCGGCTGCTTGCAGCTTTGGTCGTTCGTGCCGGCGAACTGGCGAGCGTTGACTGGCTCGCCGAGACCGTCTGGGTCAACCGCGATGCACCGGACGACCCCCGCCCAGCACTTCATACATTAATATCGCGCCTTCGTGCAGTTACAGCCAATATGACCGACATCGCCATAACGACTTCCCCGCCTGGCTACATTTTTCAAGTTTCCCGCGAGACGCTAGACGCGTATGTCTTCGAGGACGGCATACGAACAGCACGTCAGACGGAGAGTCCAGCCGACGCCGTCATGCAGCTCGCTAGGCTTCTAGCATTGTGGCGTGGTCCGGCCTACGCCGAGTTTGCAGACGAGGACTTCGCGCGTGCCGAGGCTTCCAGGCTTAACGCTTTACGTCAAGCCGCCCGCGAAGATCTGATCGAACTAATGCTTGAAACGGGCGACACCAGAGCCGTAAGCGAGGTGAGATCATTCATAGCCGAAGACCCCTTTAGTGAACGCCTGCACACGCAGCACATGCTCGCACTGTACCGAGCCGGCAATGCCGCTGACGCTTTAAGGGTCTGTCGAGAATACCGTCTACTGCTAGGGGAAGAACTGGGTATTGTTCCGAGCAGTCTGATGGCGGAGTTGGAATTAAAGATTCTAAAAAACGATCCATCACTGTCGTTGTCGACGCAGAATTCAACATCGACCCCTGCGTCTCTCGAACCGCAGGAGTTTTCTGGAACTAAGGAGCCCGTGAAGGCATGGCGTAACAAACTGGTGGGCAGGGACGAAGACATGTCCGCCGTAAAAGAACTAATGGATTCTCGAAGGTTGGTGACCCTTACTGGGCCGGGTGGAGTAGGCAAGACCCAACTCGCCAAGACGCTAGCAAACGACCTCTCGAGCCAATATCGTGGGGGTGCGCTTTTCTGCGAGCTTGCGTCGATTGGAGCGGCTTCTCAAGTGATTGAGTTGATTGCTTCGGTCATTGGGGCGGTGCCGGAATCGGGCTCGGATCCAATGGCTCAAGTCCTGAAGCTGTTGGCCGGGCGAGAAGCCCTCTTGATTCTCGACAACTGCGAGCATGTTCTGTTGGGCGCCGCTTCCTTTGTGGAGCAGTTATTAGCTCGCAACTCCACGGTCCAGGTTCTGGCAACGAGTAGGGAGCGGCTTGACGTCGTAGACGAACAGGTCTGGGAGTTAAGCACGCTACCCGTACCGCAGGGAGACGACCTGCAAGCTTTGTCTGTGCAGTTGTTTACAGAGCGCGCACGACTGGTAAATCCGCGGTTCATGGCACCTGCGGAACTAGCCGAATTGTGCAGACAATTAGACGGTCTGCCGCTCGCGATAGAGCTAGCGGCGGCCCGAATGAAATCAATGACCGTCAAGGAAGTGCTCGATAGGTTGGTCGGGAATCCTGGGATATTGTCTAACCGTCACAGGACCGCGAACAGCCGCCATCAGTCACTGATAAGCGTTGTAGACTGGTCATACCAGCTGTTAGACAGGGAGCAGCAAGCAATATTCGACCAGCTATCCGTCTTTGCTGGCGAATTCTCGCTTGACGCGGCAAGCGAAATCGTTGATGCCAGCGGTACGATTGACATCCCGACAGCGGTACTTGATCTGGTCGATCGATCGCTAGTGAAGCATTCCGAATTAGATGGGCGAAGCCGGTATAGTCTGCTCGACACGTTGCGACGGTATGGGCGTCAGCATCTACTGGAACAGTCCATACTGGACCAGGCGCTCGCACGGCATGCCGCTTGGTACATCGAATTCGCAGAATCGGCCGAGGAAGGCTTCAAAGCAGACTGGATCTCAAGCCTCGACGCCGAGCTTCCTAATCTGAGAGCAGCACATCGCTGGCTTATCCACCACCGCGACGCTGAAGGCGCGTTACGATTGACAAAAGCTCTGCACTACTATGCACTCTGCACCCTTCGAGCGGAAGTCTATGACTGGGCCGAGGAAGCCCTCAGCCTTGCCGAGCCCAGTCACCATCCCTTGCTTCCTGCCGCTTACGCTTCTGTAGCCATCGGCTCATGGCTGGCTGCGGACTTCGACCGAGGGTTGCTTATGGCAGACAAAGGCGTCGATGCAGGGCAACATAGTGGCCATCCCAGCGTGCGCTATGCAATTGCCGCCCGGGGCGACATTGACTTCGTTCAAAAAAGATTTGACACCGCAGCCGACTACTACCACAAGGTTGTCGACCTTACCACGGCGGAGGGCGTGCGAGAAATCGCACTAATATACAGAGGACTCGAAATTGTGTGCATGGCCCGGACGGGACGGGTGCCGGAGGCGCGCGAGTTGATCGGTCAAGTGCTTCTCGAGGCGCAGCAATTCGGCTCAAGTGATCTAAAGTCCAAGGTGACTCTATTCGCCGCCGAAATAGCGCTTTATGGCGATCCTGCTGAATCTTTGCGGCTTCTCCACGAGGCCATGGAACTGGCTCGGCGTGTTGGTAACTTGTTCCATAAACAAGAGTTAATGCTGACGGCCGCATGGACAGAGATCATACACGGCAGCCCGGATCGCGCCGCGGCTCTCTTGAGTGAGCTACTCAATAGCTGGAGGGGCCTTCTCCATCTCGATTACTTCTTCATCCGCGTACTCAGGGGAACCATTGTTCTGCTTGCTGGTGCTGGGTGCGACGAAATGGCGGCAGTATTGAATGGTGCGATGCCCAGACACTTCACGGCGGTTCCTGCGAACTATGACTCCAAGTACTACACGCTTCTAGAGAAGGCTTTGACAGACGTCAAGCAACATTTGGGCGCGGAGCGCTTCGACGTCGCCCAATCGTTTGGCTCAGGCTTGACCCACGAGGAGACGATCGACTATGCCGTGGCCGCCATCGACACCTTTAGCAGCGACGACTTGCTGCGGCAGCGCCGGTTGGACGAGAGAAACTCCCACGAAGAATGACTGATATCTATTACGCCTATACGCCGGTCTACGGCAGTTGCGACAGGACGTTGTGTAGCAGCCTGCGCTCGGAACCGAGGTGTGACACGGATTGATTCGCAGCTTCGACCATGACCACGAAGTCGACGTCTGCGAGTTGCCACTTGGCCAGCCGCGATGCCGTTCGATCGCGCGCAGTAGTTCGGCGCTGAACCCGCCGCCGCGTAGCAGCCAGGGTGACGGGGCAGGGCGTCCAATGGTTCGGTACAGGAGCTGCCGCCGGTCTGCCGCGCGACGGTCATCGAGTAGGGAAATCCGGGTCATGATGGCCTGGTCTTTGCCAGCGGCCGTAGGTGTGGCAAAGGATCCGTCCACGTGCTGGAGTGGGCCTGATGGAAATCGAGAGCCGATGCACCAGGGAACCATCGTCACGCTGGAGCCCCTGTGCGCTCGGCACCTGGCGCAGTTCGCCGAGGCGCCAACCACCCCGAGATTTGGGCCTTCCTCGACGAGGCGACTCCCAACGCCGACGCCGTAGCGGGCGATTGCGGAGCCCATGAGGAGCAGGAGCGCGGCCTCACGCGCGTGGTAGACAGGCTTCTGATCATGACAGCCGGTGAAGGCCAGGCCGGCGTCGGAGATCTCTGAGATTTGATCCTCATCGGGCGACGATGTCTCGTCGTGGGTCAGGCTGGTCTGTGCGATGGTGCTGGTCGTGCCGACGGTACGCGGATCGGGTGAGGATCTGCTGGCACTTGAACGTGGCGAAGCCGCGCTCAAGTGCCGCGGGCGTGAGCGCTGTTGCAGGCCGCGGCTTCGGGGGTGGGGCTTGTCGTTGCCTGCTCTGACCCGGTGGTCAGGGTTGTGCTTCACCCTGGTAGTCGGCGGGCCGTGGCGGGCGGCGAAGACGACGCCCGGCTGGCGGGCTGCGGTCAGGTCGTGGGTCGGTCGGGCCGGGCAGTCCGTCGGAGACCGACAGCAGGTCGCCTGGCTGCCCGGCGCGTGGCTGGAGGTTGATGCGGGTAGGTGCTTGCGGTGCACGCACCAGCGCTTGCGCGTTCGCCGGTCCAGCGAACCTGGAAGGTGGCGGTGATCGTCGCGTGGGTGGTGGTCACCTAACGGTGCCGACGGGACGAAATTCGCCCAGAGACGGCACGCGTGCGGCCAGCAGGGTGACCGCCTCGGCGACGTATCGATAGCGGGCGGGCAGTGACGCTCGAACGACACGGCCGGCCGGGCTGTCACCGCAGCGCGGGGTGACCAAGGCCAGCGGTGCCTGTCGGGCAGGCGTCAGCTTGCGCGACAGGCAGCCGTTCTGGCTGCGATGCTCGCCGAGTAGCTCGGCCTAGGTGAGGCTCGAAGCGGGCGTCCCGTGATCAATCCAAGACATCTCCGCCTCGTCAGGGCGCGACCTCTGTGACATGAACTCTCAACAGCTCAGCGAGCTTGCGGTGCGCGCGAAACAACCGCGACTTAACGGTGCCGATCGGTATTTTGAGTGTTGCCGCTACCTGCGAATGGCTCATACCGATTTGGTATGCCAGGACTACAACCGCCTGTTCGTCCGTAGGCAACTGTTGGATTGCTTGACGGACTTGAAAGGCCGTCCATGCGCGTTCCAGCGCATCGTTGTAGTATACCGAAGGGTAAGCTTCGTCGAGTTCTTCGATCTGAAGCGCTCGCGCATTTCGCCGAAACGTGTCAATGGCACACCTTCGCAAAATTGCATACAGCCACGGCCGCACGGCGCGTCGTGGGTCGAAGGTAGAGACAGCAGACCAAGCGCGAATGAAACAGTACTGGACCGCTTCCATCGCGAGCTCTGGGTCTCCTAGAAGGGCGTAGGCCGCGCCGTACAGGGCCTTGTGGTTCTGTCGATAGACTTCAGCGAAGGCGTCCGCGTCGCCGTCTCGGAAGCGTTCAAGTAGAGCATTTCCGGAGTTCATCGCAGTCATGTCAATCCAAAATGAGAACGTTGGCCGTATGTCGGCAGCTGAGATAAGATTGGCTTCCGCCGCTTTCACCGCACGTTCATCGACATTCAGCGCGCTCTCGCCGGCGTTTATCGAAAGAAAGCGGTGGTTTTCCTTCTCCGAGGCGACGGCGGGTCCCACATACGCGGCTAGAAGCGTCTGCCTTCCCGCAGGGGTCGCCGTTCGGGAGGGCTGGCTGCACGCCCGGCGCGATGGCCGTGGTCGGTGTGTGCGGCAGGCGCGGGCAGACCCTCGAGTTGTGCCCGGCCGGCCGGGTGGTGATCACCCTTGTCCACCTGCGCATGGGCTTGTCGCGCGACGCCCTGGCGATGGCGTTCGCGTAGACCGGTCTACGGTCGCCCGGGCCATCGCAGGTCCGGCCGCTGCTAGCCGGGCGTGCGTTCGCGACCTCGACCGGGGTGCGGTTGCGGACACTGGCCGACGTGTTCGCCTATGCCGCGTCCGAGGGTGTGACGCTGCGGATGGACGCCGTCGAGATCAGGGTCCGCCGGCCACGGGCGGGGCGAGGCGGGCGCAAGGCGTTCGTCTCCGGCAAGGCGCGGCAGAACACGATCAAATTGCCGTGATCAGCGACGAGCCCGGCGCGACCTTGTGGTGCGGCACCCACCGCCCAGGCCGCATCCACGACCACACCCCGGTCCACCTCGAGGGCATCGATGTTGAGCGTCATTCGCTGTGAGCAGGTGGCGTAGGCCTGCGTCATTGCTGGTGAGCAGGATGTTGAGCGCAACCGGGAGGGTTGCTCTTCTTCGTGTGCGACGCCACCGTGGGCACGTAGGAACTGGACCGGCCCTCCCGGTCTGTTCTTGGCGGAGCCGCCCGGGAGGGCCGTGATTGGTGCTTGGAGGCCCTATGCGCACGGTAGAGGTGGATACGGCGGCCGTCGAGAGGCGGCTGCTCGCGGGCGGGGGCGTGTCCGTGTTCGGATCTGCGGCCGTGGGCATGGGGGTTCGTGCGGCCGCGTTGGCTGCGTACGCCATCTGGGCGGCAGGCGGGTGCGGCCGCGGCGGGCCAGGTGCGCCGGGTGTGGCCGGTCGCATGTGCTATTGCGGGTGAATGTGCTGGTCCGGCGCGCGTACGCGGTCGAGGTGATCGGTGCGTGGATGGTCGCGAGGGCAGTGGGCGGGGGCAGCCGGCGGGTGGGTGGGCTGCTGGGCCGGGCGCATTCGACGGTGCGGGGTTGGCTGGCCAGGTTCAGCGGGCTGGCTGAGCCGCTGCGGCGGCCATTCACGCAGGTGCTGGTCGATGTCGATGCTAATCCGGTGCCGGAGACGGCAGGATCAGTGTTCGCCGATGGGGTCGCGGCGATCGTGTCGGCTGCCGCCGCGGTGGCCCGTCGGTGGTCACGGTGTCGCCCTGGCGGGTGGCGGCCGCGGTCACCGGCGGACGGTTGCTGTCACCGGATCTGCTCAAAGCGCCGATCAACACCAGTGCGCCCTTGCCGATGCCGCGATGAGGGCGATGGTGGTCTGTTTCGCCTGATGCCGAGGTCCGGCAGCAGACGAAACGGCAGGTGCAGGGATGAACGTCTATGAACACGATGCGCGGGTGCGGGCCGAGCGGGCCCGCAAGGTCGAGTTATTCCGATACTTGATCCAGGAGGTGATCGACCCAGGCCTGTCGACCCGCCAGCGAGGTCACTGCCCGGACCCCGGCCGAGGTGTTGGACATTGCGGGCGGGTTGAAGTGGGAGAACCCGGCCCGCACCGCAACTCAGCAATTGAGCCGGCGGATCGCCGTCGAGCACGCCATCGCCGAACTGAAGTGGTGGCGGTGCTGCAGCGTATCAGCGGACGACGGGAACTGCTCCCGCAGAGCGTCGACGCGGTCGCCGCCCTGGTCTCCGACCGCACCATTACCTGGTGAAACGGGCGGGGCGGCTCATCACACGGCCTGAGCTATTGCGCACAAGATCGTAGGCGCCACGAACCGTACTGGCTCAGTGCGCGTACCTATATTTAGTAGGTCTGTCCGTTCGTTCGCTCGTGGTCCGCGAGCGATATGTAGATGGAGGTTGCCATGAGCACGATGACTGACACGCTTCGACCGTATGGCCTGAGCCACGCCGCAGTGAGCGATGTACGTGATCCGCTTGCTGATCTGGAGCTTTGCTATGACGCATTCCAGCAGGTCGCACTGATCGAAAGCGACGGCGGCTGGAACCGCTCGACTGAAGCCGATCTTGCAACGATGTGCACGATGAGCTTCACCGGCTGGCGCGGTGGCGTGCCCATGGACGGGGATGACTTCTAGTCCAGGGCGTATGACCGCCATTCCTGAAAGTGTGGTTCGTGTATTAGCTAGCTTCGTCATGTGCCAGTGCAGCCCTTGCTGCACTGGCACATCCAATTGAGAGGCCGTCGTTGAAAGCAAATACAGTGCTTGTACTAACTAACCCAAAGGACATTACGACAGATTTTGTAGTCCTTGAGCTAAATCGGCGCAATGTACCAGTCTTTCGGTGCGACCCCGAACAATTTCCATTGGAACTGTCGCTTGAGGTCAACTTCGCAGAGACCATGCGTGGCGTGCTCCGCCTTGCAGATAGGAGTGTCCGCCTGGAGGAGATCGGCTGCGTCTACTACCGACGCCCTGGTGATTTTCGAATCACAAGCAGCCTTTCGGAGGGTGAGCAAGTTTGGGCCCGGCGCGAGGCCAAGCACGGTTTCTATGGTGCGATAAGGTCCCTTCCTCATTGGCTCAACCATCCGAGCGCAATAGAGAATGCTTCATACAAGCCGGTGCAACTGCGGGCCGCAATCGAAAGCGGCCTGCGCATTGCAGCAACATTAGTTACTAACGATTGCGCTGCGGCGGCCGACTTCGCATCGAAGAATTCACAATCCGTCTACAAGACGCTGGGCTCGCCAGTATTTGGCGACAACTACGTACAGAATTACATACTAACTAGCCTAATTGATGCAGCCGGTCTCGATGAAAGTGTCTCGCTAACGGCGCATCAATTTCAGGCTTGGGTGCCCAAACAGTTCGAAGTCAGGCTAACTGTCATTGACGACGACTTCCATGCGGCCCGAATCGATGCGAGAACAGATAAGGGTGCTGTTGATTGGCGAGCAGATCCGAATGATCTCGTGTACTCAGTAATTGATACTCCGTTGCAGGTTCGTGCCGCCGTAAAGAGACTTATGAGAAAGCTCGATTTAAGATTTGGCGCAATTGACTTCATTGTCGACCACGGCGACAACTGGGTATTTCTTGAAGTCAATCCGAACGGTCAGTGGGCCTGGATACAGCTCGCAACTGGAGCACCGATAGCGGTCTCGATAGCCGATGCTTTGACTCGCAGCCAGGCCCAAGGAGACAGCAGATTAAGTGGTACATCCGACTCCATCGGGTTGTAGCGTCGGGAACTCGCGCGGGGGTGCCTCCTCGGCTGTAGGCCTGGCAGCCTTCGAGTTCCTGCGGTTTCCTGTGGAATGGCCACAGCGATAGCCGTGACCCAATATACCCAGTTTCAAGATCCACCCACCGAACCGTGTATGCGGTTCTCCGCGCGCAGTTCAGCGAGTCGTCACCGCTGGCATTCGGCTACTCCCGCGAGGGCTTGCGAGTTTTAGGTGAGACGACGAGGCGTCACTCAAACTTGATCTATGTCGGCCACTGTGACGGAGCATGACAGACCAGCCGCATGCTTCGTCAAACCGACTTGAGATGTGTCGTGAGGCGGCGGCTGTCGCCAGGTAGGTCACTTCGGTTGTGTGTACCCAAGCGATCAAGGCGCAGCCGCCGCGGTGTAAGCGCATGACGGGCCTGACCTGCGATCAACACGCTGAGCTGGTCGCGCGGGTGCGAGAGGTCGTCGGCCCGGAGCGGGAGAACCCCGTGGCGGTCCGCACGTGCTTACGCTGCCAACGGCGGGAGCCGAAGTCCGAGCTCAACGAGCCGAAGGAATTCTGATCGCGCCCAGTGACTTTTCGCTAGACGTTCGACCTGATCCGGCGACGGTCAGGAAGATTGTTGACGAGTTCCGTGGCCGTTTACGATCTTGTGCGCGATAGCTGATGGTGGCGGCTTCTGATCCGATCGCGCATCCTTTTTGGATGCTGCGTCGCTGGGCTCGCCGCGTCTTCAGCCATCCGGTGTTCACGGGTATCTCGCGGCATCTTCTGCGGCTGGTCGTGGGCGAGGTGGGTCCGGCGTGGGTCGCCGGCCGGGAGGGCCGGCTGCACGAGCGTCGTGGTGGCCGCTGTCGGCGTGCGGCAGGCACGGGCAGGCCGCTGGAGTTGCGACTGGGCGACCGGGTGGTGATCACCCTCGTCCATCGGCGCACGGGCTTGTCGCACGATGCCCTCGCGGTCGCCTTCAGCGTGGACCGGTCCACAGTCACGCGGCGATCGGGCAGGTCCGGCCGCTGCTGGCCGGGCGCGGGTTTGCCACCGCGACCGGGGTGCGGCTGCGGACCCTGGCCGACGTGTTCGCCTACGCCGCGGCCGAGGGTGTGACGCTGCGGATGGACGCGACAGAGATTCGGGTCCGCCGTCCGCCGTCCGCCGTCCGCCGTCCGCCGTCCGCCGTCCGCGGGCGGGCCGGGGCGGACGCAAGGCGTTGTGTCGGGCAAGGCCCGCCAGAACACGACGTAGTCGCTGTCGACCAACCTGTACGCGGCCTCCACGTAGCTGCCGTAGGCGTCGAAGACCACCACCTGCGCTGGGACGACCCGCGGCCTGAGGCCCTTGACGCGCGCGTTACTGCTGTTGTCCTCGCGCGGCACGCATGGACCTCCCCGCGGCGCAGTCGCAGATCGCTGTGCCACAAACCGAGCGCCTCACCCAGCCGTAGACCCGTTTCCTCAAGCAGGATCAGCAGAACCGGTCGCGCAGCCCATGACACGCTCGTACCAGCCGGCGCACCTCCACGTCGGTCAACGTCGCGGGCGGCTCTCGCACCACGGCGATCTTCAGCCGAGTCCGCGTGTCCGCGCTCGTCCGCTGTCGCCGCGTGTGCACCAGCCTCGTAACGAACGACCCTGTGGAGGCACCCCCTTCCGGCTCTCCCAAGACGGCCGGAATCGACGGATCTCGCTGGCCGGCGGAGCTCGGCGACCTCCCGCCGCAGCCGCTTGATTTCCGCCGCCCCCTCGGTCGTCACCCGGTCGGGCGCCGCCGGCCTGGACTTGCCAGACCCATTTGCACAGCGTCTCAGCAGTGCCGATCCCAGGTTCTGCGCCACGGCGGTGATCACCGCGTACTCGGACTCACAGTTCGGTCGCACCTCGGCGACTATCCGCGCTGCCCGCTGACACAGCTCGGCAGGCAGGGTAGACGTTGGGACGGGACATGGCTCGATCGTCCACAAGAGGCCGGGCCGCCATCAAGCCCGGTGCGGTTCACCCGAACGCCTTCATGCCAAAGGCGCCGATGGACAGGGTCCGTCATGTTTGCCGAGCGCTCGCATGCGCAACCGGCAATCCCAGAATGGGGGATTATGAGTGGATACGACCAAAACGAAGGATCACGCGGCGTCACCCGGCGTTCACCTAGAAGAGTCGCAGCTCAATGAGTATAGGTCCGCGAACCTTACAGCCCTGCCCCGCCGTACTGGAAGAAGAGAGCAAGTCTCATACCCAGAGGAGCGACATGGGCATCAAGGGGTGGCTGTTTGTGGCCGCGGCAGTAACCGGAGCGACGCTGCTCCCTGCACAAGCTCACGCAGCTGAGCCAATTCAATCGGGTCCGACGGCTTCTGCGCTGTGTTCCAAGCCTATGGTCAACAAACCCGTAGTGCGCACCTCTGCTACCGGTGTTGCCCGGCTGCGCGGCGAAGGGTTTGCCAACTGTAATGGTGTGATTCGGCTGATGGAGGAGCGGTGGTACTGGGCCGATCGAGTCATCGCCTACCTGCCGTTCGAGGCAGCCTACGACGGGTCCTATGTGGACATCGACTTCAACTGCTCCGGCGAGGACTTTGGCAATGTCTACACGCAGGTCAGCGTTAGCGGCCATAAAGTGAACTCGGGCTCCGTCAATTTCGGTCCGTGTGGTGGGTAGCCTCAACTTCAGAATTAGTTGGCTTCGGTGCGCGAGGTTACGCAACTTCGGGCCGTAGTCATGTGCGTCGATCAGTTAGGGCGTCGCATTCTCTGAATCAGTAGACCATCGAGAAGATCCGGTCACCGGACAGTCCTGACTGCGGGCCTGACATCGGCGTGCGTCGAGAGTCTGTGGCGTCGGCCGCGCGGGCCCGGGACTGCGCGACGTTAAGCACCCGTTGGGGATCCCGAGAAGTATCAGGGAAGCCGCCGTGGCGGGCCATAGAGATGCATGCTCCTTTCGCGAGGTACATCCTTGCCCTTTGCCCGCTAGTCATCAAGAGGTGTGGTTTAACCACCACAACCTCCATCAGGTCTCATCTATGTACATGTGGACTGGAAACCCGGCACGCCGGGTTACCGGCTGCAGCTTTGGGAGGTTTCTGGCAGTGCGCACATTATGGGCTAGATACTTTGCTGGCGTGGTGATTAGCGCAGTCGCGTCCGTGGGTGCTTTGACGGTGTTGCCGGCGGCTCCTGCGAGTGCTCGTGAGAGTAGTTCGGGCGCGTTGGCGGCCGCGGTGTCGCCGTCGCAGAGTGTGGCGCTGCCGGGTGGTTCTGGGGGTGCGTCGGCTTCGGGCGATTTCACATACTCCTATCCCATCGAGGTGCCTGCCGGTCGGGGTGCGCAGCAGCCGACGCTTGCGCTGTCTTACAGGTCGTCTGCGCCGGTGCATGGTGGTGTGGCTGCGGGTTGGGCGTTGCCGGTTGCTGCGGTGGCGGTCGATCCCGAGCACTCCACTGCCGGGTCGCGCAACTTCGTAGATCCGGCTGGTAATCCGCTGGTCGCTGATCCTGGTCTTCCGGTGTCGTCTGGGGGTGTCGGGTATCGGGCGTTGAACGACGCCACGTTTACACGTTATGAGTATCTGGGTGGTGTCGCGTCTGAGGCGTACTGGTGGCGGGCGTTTCGTAGTGACGGTGTGGTGCTGCGCTTCGGGTTGAAGCAGGAGCATCCGTCGGCGTATGCGCCGCTGGTCAGTGTCGTTGACGGTGACAATCACGCGTTGGTGTATGACTACGACGTGGTCGGCAAGACCAGCGACGCGGTGCCGACGGGTGGTGTGCCGCGGGAGATCCTGTTGAAGGGCATCTATTACGTTGCTCCGGGGTCGACGGTGTCTGGGGCGTATGCGCGGGTGTTGTTCCAGTATGCGGCGCCGACGTTTTGCGGTACGCCGGCGTTGCTGCCTGCGGTGGGCAGCCGGCTTGACCACAGGTATGGCTTCGCGATGCTTACCGGAACCCGGAAATTGACCAACATCACGACGTGGGCGCGGCCGCAGGGGGGTGGGGTATTCGCCTTATCGCGTGACTATGAGCTGGGGTACTCGAACACGGACTCGTGTGCGACAGGGTCGGTGACGCCGTACCGGCAACTTGCCAGTGTCCAGCAGCGGGCGTATGCGCCGGCGACGTCTGATGAGCTGGAGCTGCCTCGGGTGGAGTTCACCTACGGCACCGCGGGCTCGTATGTGACCAATGCGACGTACCAGTCGGCGCAGGAGCTGCCGAATGTGGTGATGCCGAACTCGGTGCAGACGGTCCAAACTGGTGAGGCGTTCAGAGAGGTAGTTCCCGGCAAGACCTTCTTCCGGTGTGTGGCCAAATTCTGCCCGGTTCCGGGACCGGACGGTTCGGGCACCAGGCCGCCGGTGTCCGATCGCGCGCACATGCTGGCATGGGGCCAGACCGCCGACGTGGAGAGCGTCGAGTCGATGTTCATAGACATCAACGCCGACGGCCGGGTCGACCAGCTTCGAGTGTCGTCGCCGGTCGAGCTTGGCAGGTATACCCCCGGCACGGGCGGCTGCCAGGTCCAGGTGTGGATCAACAACGGTACGGCCGGGTTCCAGCTGGACCCGGAGGTGTTCTCCTTCAGCCTGCGTGATGCGATGGCCGACATCCCGGTGACCTCGCCCGCGGGTTCCGACGCCGACGGTGAGCTGCTGTGCTCACTGAGCCGGTCGTTCAGCGCGTCGAACGTCGGGTGGCGCGGTGACGCCAGCAAGCCGTGTCACCAGCAGTGGACCGCCCCGGCGAGTTGGGGGTCGATGCAGCAGGTGACCCACCACTTCCTCGACGTCGACGGCGACCGCAGACCTGATCTGGTGTCGCGGCCGATCGCGTCGGTCGACTGCCCGTACGCCAGCACCCAGAGTATTCCGCCACCCACGGGCACGGGCGTCGACTGGGTGGATCACTTCACGGCCGACGGGGGGATCGAGAAGATTACTCGCCGGCAGATGTGGCTGTACATCTACCGGAACACGGGAACGGGGTTCGAGTCGACGCCGACGCGCGTGCGCTCGTTCGAGCCCACGCTTCCTGGGCCTGCGGTGATCAAAGGTGCTGTTTCGCCGTACGCCTACGACAGCACGCCGGAGATGCTTATGGACATCACCGGTGATGGCGAGCTGGACTTGGTGACCTCGACGGAGAATCAGGGTCCGGCATCTGTGCGGGTCGGTGATGGCTTGCTCTTCGGGGACGAGTCCACGCTGTCGGCTGGCGAGAAGAACGATGCCCTCACCCCGAACTGGGCGTGGGACCCGCTGTGCACTGTCGGCGACTGCAATAGGTACATGTGGTTCGGAGCAGGGCCCGACGTCAACGGCGACGGCCTCGCAGACAATGTGGAAGCCTTTTCAGGCGGTACCGAAGTCGCATACAACCGGGGGCTCGGGTTCGGGTTCGGCACGGCCGCGTCCGGGAACGCGTCCTTCTTCAGTAGCAACGTGGCTGAGACGCAGTTCCTGACGGCTTACACCGCTAATCAGCCCGACGAGTGGTACTGGAACGACCGTCGCAAGGGCTGGAGCCAACGCGATCGCAACCGGATGGTCGATCTGGACTATGACGGCCTGGTCGACAACTACTACTTCGGCGGGTCTGCTGGAGGTGGCCGCCTCTATCTGAACGGCGGCACGGCGTGGGTGCGCAGCACACCCGTCGACAGTGCTGTAGCGGAGCGTTTGTCGGAGGGTTTCAAGCACGTCGGCCTGTCGCAGCGGTCGGCAACTGACACCAACGAGTACGGTGATCGCAGCGACTATGACATCGCCGAGACCAGTACGACAATCGACGTCAACGGTGACGGGCTGCTGGATCTTGTCGGCAACTTCGACGGTGATGCTGCGGTCGAGGTGCGCTACGCCAAAGCTTTCCTGGCCACCGATGATGATGTGAACGCACCGGCGCGGCTGATGCGTACCGTGAAGAACGGCTACGGCGCGAAGACGACCGTCACCTACACCCGGTCGCAGACCGCCGACAAGTGGGTGGTGGACAAGACGGTCGACTCTCCCGGCCAGAACGAGCCGGCCATCGCGACCGAGTACGGCTACACGGGGGCGACGTTCAAGCCGAACCCGTACGGCCGCGACCGGTTCCGGGGGTTCGCCAACGTCTTCACGCTGGCTGGGGGAGATTCCGACACCGGCGCCGATGACCTGACGACGGTCGCCATGAACTCCTACAGCGACGACCCTGCCGGGCGTCTGGCGACGGCCGTGACGGTGTTCGGCAGGTCGGTGTTCGACAACCGGACCTTGACCGGCGCGACCGGAGTCATGTCGATCACCGCCCACACCTACCACAAGTACGACTTCGGCCTTTACGCGCCGGGCATGGATACCGACAGGTACCCGTCTCGCGTGGTGTTGCCCGGTACCACGACCGGCTACACCTGCGCGGGTGAGAGCGGGCAGTCGTACAACGGTTGCCTGTCCTCGCCGGCGTCCAGCGTGACCGACGAGATCACGTGGCAGTCTCAGTTTAGGAACCTCAAGTACGTGATGCACTTGGCGACGTTGGCTAAGCGCACGTTCCTCAACGCCGATGGCGACACGGAGATACGCCGTGGCCTCGCCAGCTACAAGATCGCCTGGTCGAGCGAGGCGTTCAACGTCGCTCCTGAGACAACGAGCGCCACGACGGCGTACACCGACAAGCCGGGGGTGTCTCACGGCTCGACGACGTTCGCCTACCATGACAGCAAGTTCCTGCGGTTGGACACGGTCACCGTTACGGAGCCGGACTACTCGCCCAAGGTCACCCGGTTCACTTACCACACCCAGGGTGCCCAGGCCGGCCTGGTGCGAAAGGTGTGGGCGCCGGAGCAGGTTGCGAAGTACGGCACCGGCGACAGCGCCGCCGGTTTCACGGAGATCACCTACGACCAGTACGGGCTCTACCCCACCAAGGTCGTCAACCCGGTCGGGCACGTGGTCACCACGGTGACCGACCTGGGCACCGGCGCGGTCGTAATGACCCAGGGTCCCGGCTACGTCTGCGCCGACGGCGCCGACCCCGGCACCGTCGCTGACCCCGCGTCGGCGTGTACGTTCGCGACGGCGCTGCACCGAGAAGGCACGATCACGTCGGTGGACGGCCTAGGCCGTGTGCTCAACGCCAGCATCCGGCCACAGGACGGGTCGGCGCCTCAGATGGTGCACAAGACCACGTACAACGACCGGGCCTCGTCAGACAGCCAGGGTGCCAACCCGGTGTCGGTCATCTCGGAGACGCTCATCCAGGCGGGCCAGTGGAGTTACCAGAAGGTGGAAACCGACGGCCTGGGTAGACCCGTTCGGCAGGAGACCCGCGCGTACCCGAACCCGGACAGCGTGGCCACGTTCGACTACAACGAGCGGGGCTGGCTGTCGACGGCGCACGCACCCAGGGCCGACAACACCGCCGGCACCGTGGACATCGTGACCACATATGACCCGCTCGGACGGGTCAAAGAGGTCTACGACGCACAGACCTCCAAGCGGTTCGTGCAGCACACCTACGCTGGGATGCAGCACGTCGTGAAACAGGGCACCTACAATGACGGGTCCAAGTCGGCAGAGGCCCGGATGACCTACGACCCGCTCGGCCAGCTCGTCAGTGTCGCCGAGCGCGCGGGCACCGACGCGCAGAACGCCCCGACGTTCGCCACGACGTTCTACCGCTACGACGGACGCGGCCGCACAACGTCGATCACCGACCCCGACGGCGTGCAGACCACGATGAGCCACGACTTCAACGGCAACCGGCAAACCGTGACCACCGGCGGGCGCACGTGGCGCTACGGCTACGACCGCAACGACAACCTGACCTCGTTCGCCGAACCGGTGCCCACAGGGCAGCAGCAGCTCAAGTACGTGCACACCCGCAGCTACGACGACATCAACCGGCTGCTCACGCAGACGCCCGCGGTACGGGACCTGACCACAGCAGAACAGAACGAGCTCAACATCGGCCCACGTTCGTTCTTCTACGATGCGCCGCACGCATCGATCGACTCCTCAACCGAGGCCGCGCTGTACCAGATCGGCCGCAGCTCCTACTCGATCGCTCACGGAATCCACAACAACCAGACCCAGGTCCGGCTGCTATCGACCAACACCTACGACAAGTACGGCAACCCGGCCCGCAACACCGAGCACCTGCCACTGCTGGCCGGAGCCCCGGCACACACCCTGGTCGCGACCGCCACCAGCAGCCCCGCCGGCCACCTGACCGACATCACCTACAGCGCCCGCGACGGCGCGTCGACAGTGTTCACCGCCAAGAAGATCAATTTCGAGTACGACAGATCTGGAGCACCCCGCAGGCTGTCCTTCGTCGCCCCGCCAAGCCAAGGCAGCAGCGGAACCATGGCATACGTGGCAAACAGGGACGACTCCGGTGTGCTGTCCAGCATCGTGGCCAACCACGGCCACATCGGCGGCTACATCCAGGCGACGACCAGCTACACCCACGACAAGTACGGTCAGCTCACGAACCTGCAGACCGCCACCAGCGCCGGCAGCGTCAAATACCGGCAGGACCTCACCTACTACGACAACGGCGAGATCAAGACCGCCAGCGACCCGTGGGGCGGACTCACGACCTACGACTACGACCACCGCCACCAACTGCTCAGCGCCACCCAGTCCGGCAGCGTCGGATACCACGCCAGCTTCACCTACACCCCTGCCGGACGAATGCAGTCAGCCAACGTGTACGCCGCTGCCAACGCCACCCGCGTGCCTGTACGCAATGTCACCCACATCTACCAGAGCCCAGCCACTCCCGGCGCAGACCGCCAGCGGCTAGCCGCCCTACGCAAACCCGACGGCACCGACCTCGCCAGCTACACCTACGACGAGCTAGGCAACACCACCAGCCGCACCCTGCCGGACGGCACCACCGTCACCCAACGCTGGGACGGCCCGAGCCTGCGCAAGGTCACGAAATCCAACGGCGAAAAGGAGATCTACCACTACAACGGACCAAAACGGGTCGCAGCGGTCCGCTACAACAGCAACAACACCATCGCGGAAACCCGCCGCTGGTTCGGTGAGCTCGAGGTCGTATACACCCCTGGCCAGGCACCCCACTACCGGCAGCACGTCAACCTCGGCGGCCAGACCATCGCCCGTCTCGACCACAGCGGCACCACCACAACCCTCGAGAACTACACCACATCACCACAAGGCCACCACGTCCTCGCATACCGCGCCACCGACGGCGCCACCCGGCGCCTGGCTTCCTACGGCCCCTTCGGCGAAATCCTTGCCGAGACCGACACCAGCGACAAGTACACCCGCGAATTCAACGGCAAGGAATACGACAACACCAGCGGACTGCACTACTACGGCTTCCGCTACTACGACCCCCTCGCCCTGCAATGGACCTCCGCCGACCCCCTCTACCGCACCGCACCCGACACCGGCGCACCCCGCCAGGCCAACCTCTACACCTACACCGCCAACAACCCCATCGGCATGGTGGACCCCCATGGCTTGGACACAGAGCGAACCGACGCGGGAGGAACCGCGCCCGTGGCCCTGGACCCCAGGCCAGCCGCGAGCGCAGACGTTGTCGTTACACACCCGCGATTCGGCACTCCGATGCAACTCAACGTCCCGTTGACGGCAGAGGAGCACGCAAGGCGCTTCGCTGGGGGAACGGCGGTCGTCGGCGGCATCCTTTGTCCCGGATGCGCGCTGACGGCTGGAGGACTCGCCGTCATAACCGCCATGGAAAGTGACCAAGGCAGCGGCAACCACAACGTCGCACTCGCCCAACAAGGCCTCGTTATGATAGGGACCTCAGTGGGTGTCCATATCGCAGGAAAGGCCTTGGCGACCGCCGCAAGGACGCTGTGGTCCGGGCGGAGTGCCGGCGCTGGAACCAGCACCCCACCAGTGCCCGGGACCCGTAGCGGTTACGTAGTTGGAGGTGGCAACGGCGAGCTTGCTCAGTGGGTGCAAATTGGCAATAGTATCAGGTTCGAAGGCATAACAACCCCTATTGCGATCATGAGAGTTATAGTCCAACATACCAGAGCGGGCGGGCCGAAGATCTTCGTACTTGTAGGACGCCACGGAGACAGGTACGGAAGGTTGAGGAGCGAGGCGAAATTTGCGTATGAATATTTAAAAGATTCTTTTGCTAAGAAAGGAATCGGTACGGACAAAGTCATGCTCTTTGACGCGACCGATCCCGTAGAGACAGCGATGTTCAGGAAGGCTCAGAGTATGCTACCCAATGATCTGTTCATCGATGGATGGTGTTACTCCTCTGGTTCCTGCATGGTTCAGCTCTGGTAGTGCCGGGAATGTCCTGAAACCAGATCGACGAGGTCGGCTACGTATCGGCTGGCTGGCCTCGTAGTCACCGAGGACTTCTGCTATGGCTGGATCTGTTTGCCATGTCGACGGAAGTTAGCCCCGCTCATTCGCGAATGCGTCCCCACATAATAGATCGCTGAGAGCGAGAGTGCCTCTCATCTGGAACGATAGGACTTGTCGAAGGTCCGAAACCGTTGCGGGAGAGGCACTTTCGCGTGCGGATTACGTTGTCGTGCCCGAAGCTCGTCGTCCGGCCGACGGCCGGGGCGTGGTGGGGCGGGACCCGGCTGCTGGCCGCCCTCGCGGTCGCGGACGGCGTTCGGCGGTCACGACCCGGCCGGTGGCTGTCGACTTGGCGGTGACGATCGCCGACGGCGGTAGAGCGATCACCGACCTGGGCGTGCTGTGCCCCGCCGGAACTGTCGGTCCGGCCGACTCCGACCCGACGGCATGGCGGACCCCCGGACTGATCGACGCTGCGGCGTTGAGCAGGCTGCGGGCCGCGCGGGCCGCCGCCCGGGAGATCAGCTGGGCTGCACTGTGCGAGACCCGCGGAGCACCGCCGGCGTCCATCGCCGCAGGCCGTGACGTACCCGGCCTGGTCCTGGACATCGACGCCCCGATCGTGATCACGCACTCGGAGAAGGGGCACGCCACGCCGACACGGAAGAAGACGTTCGGCCCACTACCCGCTGCTCTGCTTCCTGGACAACACCCGCGAAGCACGGGCCGGGCTACTGCGCCCGGCCGGGTAGGGTCGAACACCGCCCCGACCACATCGCCGTCCTGGAGATGGCCATGGCACCGACCCCCACCGCCACGGCGCCTCCTCGTACGCACCGACGCCGCGGGCCACACCACCACGTTCCTGCGCCACATACGCGGCCTGCGTGAACACTGCCCATCGACGTACTTCGCCGTCGGCGTGCCCACCGTGCCCATCCGCGACGCCCTGCTCACGCAACCGCCTGGATCCCGCTGTGGACATCGACCGCGACCCACGCGATGGCGCTCAGATCATCGAACTCACCCACCTCGTCCCCGCCGAGGTCCTGTCCGGCTATCCGCTGGCACCCGGTTGATCGTCCGCCGCGAACGATGACCGGCAAACCTCGCGTTCGTAAATGAGACACATCCGCTGGAGCACCTGGCGTCCTATCGGGGCAACTCCGCCGGTAAGCCACTATCCGGCTGGCGCCTCGAGCGGAATCACGCCCGCGATCAATGCGAGCTACCTAATACGTAATTGAGCCGCCCATTGAAGGCTGCTGCGACCCCGAACCTAGGATCCCCCGCGAGGTGGGTGGCGGTTGTTGATGAGATGTCAAGTCTGCTGTGACTCCGGTGATGTGGCCATCGAAACGTTGGAACCGGAACGGGTGCGGCAGTCGTAGTAAAGCTGGAGGAGCTCCACCAGAAGAAAGTGCCGACGTGAGTTACATTCCGCCCGACCTCGACGCCCGCTCGCCGCACTCCGACCCGTACATCCAGCGGCAGCAGGTATACGCCAAACCTTCGAGCACCGTCACCACGCCGCCGCGCAACGGCCTGGCTTTGGCCGCAATGATCGTCGGCATCATAGCGATACCCGCCGCATGCTGCGCGTTCCCCGGCGTCATTCTAGGCGCAGCCGCCGCCATCATGGGGCATGTCGGCACGAGGCAAGTCGCAAACCACGGCCAGCACAACCGCTCACACGCACTAACCGGTGTGACCTGCGGATGGATCGGCGCGGGGCTGGGTCTCCTCAACGTGGTCATCGGACTAGCCCTTGGCTTCACCGACGGCATTTTGGGCGGTCTCGCTTTCCTCTCTTCGCTCTAGCCTGCCGGGTACCGGCGTGCTGCGCGGACCCCTCACCCTCGGGAGATCGACTATGCGCGCGGACCGGCTTGTGCTGGGCCTTTTCGGTGTGGCCTCGGCCCTGAACGTGATCGCCGCCGGCATCGGCAGCAAGCCGCTGGACTGGGCGACCAAGCCGCTGCTGCTGCCGCTGCTGGCGCTGTGGTTCTACCTGAACCACCGGGCCCGCGGCGTCGCGCCGACCACCGGCATCCTGGCCGCGCTGCTGTTCTCCTGGGCCGGCGACGTCGCCCTGCAGTTCGCGGGGACCACCGCGTTCATCGGCGGCATGGCGCTGTTCGGCGCCGCGCATGTCTGCTACGTGACGACGTTCGTGCGCCACGGCGCGCTGGCGCGGATGCGGGCGATGCCGCTGCTGCTGGTGCCGATCGGGTATGCCGTCTTCCTGGTCGGGGCGCTGACCTGGCTGTGGCCGGCGCTGTCGGAGGCGGGTCTGGCCGTGCCGATGGCGGTGTACGGCACGCTGCTGTCCTCGACCGCCGCGCTGGCGGCGGCCTTCGGCTGGCGCACCGCGCTCGGCGGCGGGCTGTTCCTCATCTCGGACCTGCTCATCGCGGTGCGGGTGGCCGACGCGTTCACCATCCCCGGCCCGCCGGTCTGGGTGATGGTCACCTACATCGCCGCCCAGTTCCTGCTGGCCACCGGCTGGGTATCGCGTCGGGCAGCGTAAATCTGGGGCGACCCGGTACGGCTCGCTGCCTTACGATTGGAGGTTCGCAGGTTCGAACCCTGCCACGCCACAGCAGGTTGTCCTTCCCTCCCCAAGGCTGACACGGGGGCCTCGCCGGTGTGGTGTCGTGCCGGAACACTCCGGCAGACACCAACGCCACCTTGCCGGATATCGTTTAGCCGGGTCCCACCGCAGCGAGCACTGTGCTGTGCGCGTTGGGCAGGCCATGGAGCACCTGTCCGCTCGATCCAGCAGACAGCGTTGACGACCCGCCTGTGGTGAGGGCACGTACGGCCGCGAAGCGGGCGCACCGGGTAACGACGGCTCCCTGGAGGTTGGCACTCAAACGCGGACGGGGAACTAGACGAAGTCCAGGTACGTAGTATGCACAGTCGGCATCGTCGCTGATGAGAATGAGTTTCGCTAGCGTACGCGGAGATCACGTGGATATGATCATCAGGGCAGTCGCGGATAAGGACCATGATGGCGTCCATGCCATCTTGGCTAGCGACCAGGTAATTCAAGGGTCCATGCGTGTGCCGTTCGCGCCACTGTGGCAGACGAAGGAACGTCTGACCTCCAGGCGAGGGGTGCACCAGGTTGTGGCAGAGACTGAGGGAATGGTAATCGGGTTCTGTGAACTCATAACATATCCTGATGAGCCGAGACATCGTCATGTGGCCGAACTGAATCTTCTGGCGACTCATCCAGACTGGTGCAACAGGGGAGTTGGACGAACGCTGGCGCTAAAGATGATCGACTTGGCAGAATCGTGGATGAACATTAGCAGGATCAGCCTTGTTGTGTTCGTTGACAACGACCACGCTATCAAGCTGTACACGAGCCTAGGGTTTTCAATCGAGGGGACTATGCGCGGCTATGCCTATCGTGCAGGTAGTTGCATAGATGCGCATGTTATGGCGCGCGTGCGCTAAAAGCGCATTTGTCACGTATTTCCGGCTGCTTGCAGTATCGCTAGTATGGCCTGGTACCGTTTGCCTACGAGTGGTTATAGACGGACGGTGCCATATTCGGCCGCGCGGCGGTCGTGCCTGGGGAGCGTCCGACGTCTCGTCCCAGCGACTCCTCGTGATGAACGGCCTTCACCGACACTGATGCGTTCAGATGCACCGCACGATCGTGGCGTCGACGGTGCCACAGTCACAGATGCACGTCCGCGATGGAGCCGTCGTGGACGATTGCGACGCCGCGCCTTTTAGGCGCGAACCTGGACAGGTAGTCGGTCAGGGATGGCAAAACAGCACGGGACTCATCGATCATTGGAGTTCTACGCTTCAACGACAGGAGTGCCGTGCCTGCCGTGCCATCACCGCTGCTCGACCCGATCTGGGTCCAGTTGGCCGCACTGCTGCCCGCCCGACCTGAACACGACCCCGGACACCGGCTGGGCTGCCACCGCCGCCGTATCCCCGACCGGATCGTCGAGCACATCATCAACGCCTTGGTTCACGGTCCGGATACGAACGCATCGCCAGCCCGGCTGCTCCGACCGCAGCATCCGCCGCATGGCCGACTGGGCCGCGCTGGCCTCGCCCCGGCAACTGCACGCGCTGGCCCTGGCCGCCTACGACCACATGATCGGCCTCGACGTGCACGACATCGCCATCGGCGGCGCCAACACGATCCGTGCCCGGGTCACCATCCCGTACGCGGCCGAAGGCCGCCAGCCCAGGGCGTGCACCGCGGGGCGCTCATCAGGGTCGAGAAAAATCGCATAGGAGCTTGTCGAGGGCATCGGCGTGTTCTGCCACCCCGCTCGCAGCGACAGCGGCACCGACACGCCGCGACGGGTGCGGCGCCATGGCTACCGTGGCCAAGCCCCACACCCGAGTCGACCATGACCTCGCTGCGCCAGCGTCTGACCGTGCACCCCCGCGGCCACTGGCCAACGCCGGCCGCCGTCGACGTGCGCTACCACGGCACCTTCGCCCACGTCACCGGCAGACTGCCCAACGGCCCCATGGAGTGGGCCTTCTCGTCAGCGGTTCCGAGTCTGCGATCATGAAGTCATGAGCCACTTGATTCGAGCTGTGACTTGCGACGACGCGTCGGAACTGGCGGAATTGCTTCGCGTCAATCGCGGCTTTCTGGAGCCTTGGGAGCCGGTGCGAGATGACGCCTACTTCACACCGGAGAACCAGCGCGAAGTGATCAGCGCAGCGGTTGCCCAGCATGAAAGCGGGTCGCGTTTCCCTGTGTGATAACCGACGCGGGTCGTCTGATCGGGCGAATCACGCTGAGCGACATCGTGCGAGGGCCGTTTCAGTCGTGCCGGCTCGGATATTGGGTAAGCGCGGCCGAGAACGGACGCGGCTTCGCCACTACGGCTGTCGCTGAAATTGCCAGCGTGGCCTTCGGTGAACTGGGGCTTCACCGGATAGAGGCCGGGACGCTGGTGCACAACGTCGGATCGCAGAGGGTTCTGGAACGAAACGGCTTCAAGCGAATCGGCCTTGCGGAGAGCTACCTCCGCATTGCAGGCATGTGGCAGGACCACGTCTTGTACCAGTTGCTGGCGGCATAGGGAAGGGTGACCGCCAACCAGCGGTGTCCAATCGCTCGTTGGAAATGGCTCAAATCTGTTCACAGATTTGCACGGTGCAGATAGGAGCTTCAGCCAGCGGCACGGGCGCTTCGCGGCACGGCCGGAAAGCTGCCTCCTGCCACCGGCGGCTTACTGCCCGGCCCGGACCTGGTCGCGACCGTTGCGTTTGGCCCGGTAGAGCTCCATGTCGGCGCGCTCGACGAGCTCCTCGGGGTCGCGCCGGGCGACCGGGGTCGTCGACGCGACGCCGATGCTGACCGTCACGATGCCCTTGCCCGCCAGCACGTGCGGCTCGGCCAGCGCGGCGACGGCCTCGCGCAGCCGCTCGGCCGCGCGGGTGGCGGCCGTGATGTCCATGCCCGGCATCACCACCGCGAACTCCTCGCCGCCGTAGCGGGCGACCAGGTCGGTCGTACGCAGGTTGCGGGTCAGCTCCGACGCCACGCGCTGCAGGCAGTCGTCCCCGGCCGGATGGCCGTAGTGGTCGTTGTAGAGCTTGAAGTGGTCGATGTCGACCATCGCCACGGCGATCGGGCGGCCGGTGCGCCGGGCGCGCGTCCACTCGTCACGCAGCATCTCCTCCAGCCGCCGCCGGTTGGCCAGGCCGGTCAGCGCGTCGGTGGTGCTCAGCAGCTCCAGCCGCCGGTTCGCCGCGGTCAGCTCCTCGGTGCGCCGCGCGACCTTGCGCTCCAGGGAGGCGTACACCGAGGCGTTGTCCAGGGACACCGCGAGCTGCCCGGCGATCAGCATCACCGCGTCGAGCCGCTCGGTGGAGAACGCCTCGCGGATGAGGTGGTTCTCCAGCAGCAGCAGCGCCTGCCAGCCGCCCCGGTGGATGATCGGCACGACCAGCAGCGAGCAGCAGTCCAGCTCGGCGAAGTACGGGTCGCGGGAGAACCGGTCGTCGCGGGTGGTGTCGCCGACCACCAGCGGCTCACGGGTGCGCTCGACATAGCGGATGGCGGTGGCGGGCACCGCCGGGCGCCCGTCGGCGCGCGGCTCCTGCGGCAGCGACCAGCGCTGCTGGTCGTCGTCCCAGAGCAGCAGGTGCACGGCGGTGGCGCCGGTCATGTCGCTGAGCACCTCGACGACCCGGCCGCGTACGCCGTCGAAGGTGGTCTGCGAGCTGAGCGCCTGCGACGCGGCGAGGATGGCCAGCAGGTCGATGGTGCTGGTCAGGATCGGCGCCTGGCCTGACTCGGCGGCCTGGTCGGGCGGCGGCGGGCGCAGGGCGGTCAGCGCCGGGCGGGCCGGGTGGGCGCGGTCGAGCTGGTCGACCTTCGCGCTGGCGCCCCAGGCGTGGTAGGCATGCCGGGCCGCGGCGAGCACGTTGTGCCCGGCGGCCTGCATGTCGTGGGCGAGGTAGAACCGGGCCGCGCGTTCCAGCAGCAGGGCGCGGTGCCACGGCCGGTGCCGCACGGCGGCCTCCCGCTGCGCGGCGTCGTACGCCTGCGCGGCGGTCTGGAAGTCGCCGACCGCCCAGGCCCGCTCGGCCCGCAGGAACAGCAGCAGGTGCGCGAAGTTGTACGGCGCGTCCGCCGCGCGGGCCGCCAGCCAGTCGACCTCGGCGTCCAGCTCGGACAGTGCCGTCTGCCGCGCGTCGGCGGGCAGGCCCGCCTCGGGTGCGCCGGCGGGCCGGGCGCGCAGCTGCTCGGCCAGGTCGAGCCCGTGCAGCAGGTGGGTCAGCGCCACCGGATAGGTGGCCGGGTTGACCGGCAGCATGCCGGCCGCCGCGGTGACATGGCGGTGCAGGGCGGGCATGTCGTCGAGCAGCGCGGCGGTCAGCGCCCGGGTCACGTGGACGTTGAACACCGCGACCGGGTTGGCCGTGGGGCCGTCGGGCACGGCCTCCTCGCCGTCCACCGGCTCGCCGCGCAGCACCGCGGCCAGCCTGCGGTAGGGCTGGTACACGTCGGTGGACTGCTCGTTGCCGGTGCGGGTGGCGAAGGCGAGCCCGGCGTCGACCTCGGTGAGGTAGCTGTCCAGTGTCGGCGCGTAGTCGAGCATCTGGTAGACGGTGACGTAGTAGGTGTGGCAGGCCTTCTGCAGGTCACCGCCGTGCAGCAGCCCCTCGCGGGCGAGCTGCGCCTGGCGTACGGCGTCCTCCAGCGGCTCGTACCAGTGGCCGGTGCTGAGCGCGTACAGGAAGCGGGCCTGCGAGGTGTCGGGCTCGTAGGCGCGGGCCTCGCCGACGGTCATGATGCGCAACATGGCGCGGTAGCCGGTGCGGAAGTCCTGCCGCCGGCCCACGGTGACGAAGGTGATGTGGCTGACCGGGCCCACCAGCGTCGCGATCGGACCGTGGGTGATCCACATGCGCAGCGCCTGCAGCGTCAGCCACGCCAGGGTGGGCTGGCTGCTGAAGAACGCGGGGGCCATCATCCGGTTGAGCAGCGCCGCGGTGGCCAGCAGGTTCGGGTCGGCGACCTCGGGCCGGGCCAGGTCGGTGCCGACGTCGCCGGCGTCGAGCCAGCGCTCCAGCAGTGCCAGCCCCTCGTCGATCTCGGCGTCGATCCGCTCCGGCGCGGGCACGGGGAAGCCGAGATGGCCCAGCATGTCAAGGCCCAGTGCGACCGCCTCGCCCGGCCGGCCCTGGTTGGTCAGGCCGTTGACCTGCATCAGGGTCGCTTCCGCGTGGTCGGCCGGGCGCTCGCACAGCAGGGCCAGGGCCCGGTACACCGCGTCGGCCTCGTCCAGGCGGCCGAGGCTGTAGAGCGCGCTGTGGCGCACCGTCATCAGCCGGTTCAGGGTCGCGGTGTCGGCCGGGTCGGCGAAGTCGATCGCGATCGCGAGGTAGCGGTCGGCGAGGCCGTGGTTGCTGACCACCAGCGCCTCGTCGGCGGCCTGGGCGAGCAGCCCGGAGACGCGGCGCCGCTCGGCCGGGTCGCGCACGAGCCCGGCGACGGCGTAGTACTGGTGCGCCGCGGCCTCGGCGAGGTCGGGTTGCGCGGCCAGCCGCCGGGCCAGCCCCAGCTGCAGCGCGGCCTTGGCGGTGGGCACCATCCCGTCGAGGATCGCCTGGTGTACGCGGTCGTGCCGGAACCGCACCGCCTCGCCGCCCTCGCCGGCCTCCAGCACGAGCAGCCCGTCGTCGAGGGCCGGCACCAGCCTCTCCTCGATCTCGGCGGCCGGGCGGCCCCCGGCCACCTGCAGCAGCTCCAGGTCGGCGCGCCCGCCGAGGCAGGCCATGATCTCCACCAGCAGCCGGGTGTCGGTCGGCAGGGCGCGCAGCCGCGTGGTCCACATGTCGGCGATGTCGGCCTGGCGCAGGTGCCGGGACAGCTCGGCGGACTCCCAGTCCCAGCCGTCGGGGCCGAGGGTGAGCACCCGGTCCCGGCGCAGCGAGTTGATCAGCTCGACGGTGTCGTACGGGTTGCCGTGGGTGCGCTGGGCCACCGGCCCGGCCAGCTCGGCCGCGTCGTCGGCGTCCAGTTGCAGCAGGTCGCCGACCAGCTCGGTGGTGCTCGCCGCGGGCAGGTTGCCCAGCCGGACCCGTTCGGGCTCCACCCCCTGCCGCCGCCAGCGCGCGATCATCGCGGTCAGCGGGTGGGTGGCGTCCACCTCGTCGTCCCGGTACGCCATGACCAGCAGCAGGCCGTCGGGCGGCCCGTCGGAGACCAGCATGTCCAGGTAGCCCAGCGGGGTGCGGGTGGCCCACTGCAGGTCGTCGATGAACATGACGATCGGCCGCTTGGGCGAGGCGACCGCGGCGAGCACGTCCACGCCGATGCGCTGCATCCGGGCCTGGGCGTAGAGGCTGTCGCCGACCGACGGGTCGGGCTCGACGCCCATCAGCACGCCCAGCTCCGGCTGCACGGCCGCGAGCAGCCCGGCGTTGCGGCCCAGCGCGTGCAGCAGCCGGGCGCGCACCTCGGCGACCTCCTCCTCGGGCTCGGCCAGCAGCAGCCGCCCGATCGCGCGCATGGCCTGCCGGGTGCCGTCGAACTCCAGATCCCGGCGGTGCTGGTCGTACTTGCCGGAGACGAACCAGCCGCCGCTGCTGGACGCGATCGGGCGCAGCTCGTCGATCAGCGACGTCTTGCCCACCCCGGGCGGTCCGCTGACCAGCACGCCGTGGCTGAGGCCGGTCATCGCGTCGGCGAACGCCGCGCCCAGGGTCCGGATCTCGGCCTCCCGGCCGACGATGCGGGAGCGGGGGAGCAGCCGCAGCGGCACGTCGTTGGCGCCGACGCGGAACGACGCCGGTGCGCCCGGCGCCGCGTCGCGCAGCAGCGCGAGGTCGTGGGCGAGCCCGTCGGCGGTCTGGTAGCGCTTGTCGGGCTCCTTCTCCAGCAGGTGCATGATCACGTCGGACAGCGCGACCGGCACGTCCGGGTTCACCTTGGCGGGCGGGTCGGGCATCCGGGCCAGGTGGGCGTGCGACAGCCGCAGCGGGTCGCCGGTGCCGAACGGCGGCTCGCCGGTGGCCAGCTCGTACAGGGACGCGCCCAGGGCGTAGAGGTCGGCGCGCTGGTCGACGGGGCGCCCGGTGCGCCCGGTCTGCTCGGGCGCGAGGTAGGGCAGCGTGCCCACGATCTCGTTGTGGTGGACGAACTCGGGCCGGATCTCGGCGAACGTGGTGGCGAGCTCGAAGTCGATCAGGCACACGCCGCCCCGGGCGGCCTGCACGACCTTGGCGGGGCAGACGTCGCGGTGCACCACGTGCCGCCGGTGCATCCGGGCCAGCGTGCGGGCGAGCTCACCGCCGATCGCGATCACGTCGGCGATCGGCAGCGGCATCGGCCGGCGGTCGAGGGTGGTGCCCCCGACGTCCTGCAGGACCACCGCGTCCGGCACGGTGGGCCAGTCGGCGAGCTGGGCGATGCCCTCGGTGCCGCGCAGCCGCCGCAGGATGGCCGCCTCGTGCCGGGCCCGCCGCGGCGCGTCGTCGCCGAGCGGCTCCTTCAGCACGACGGTGCGGCCGCCGGGCAGGAACAGCCGGGTGATCCGGGTCCGCTCGGTGAGGTGCAGCACCTCACGCCGGGTGTCGGCGGGCAGTGGGTCGCCTGCCGGACTCCCGCTGCTCGTGCCCATCGTCCGCCCCGGAATCCGTCAAAGCCCCAGTCCCATCGGTGCCGATGTGAAGCGTTCTCGGCACCCAGAATAGCCCTTTTGTCGGTATCGCGAGGGCGCGCGCACCGGCCAGCCCGTCAGCGCACCGCGCTCGCCGCCGG
This sequence comes from Catellatospora sp. NPDC049609, assembly GCF_040675365.1. Classification (NCBI taxonomy): domain Bacteria; kingdom Bacillati; phylum Actinomycetota; class Actinomycetes; order Micromonosporales; family Micromonosporaceae; genus Catellatospora; species Catellatospora sp. NPDC049609. The sequence continues at coordinate 31,483 of NZ_JBFAOU010000076.1, forward strand.
CTCGCCCGCGGCGGCGGCGAGCGCGGTGCGCAGGTGCCACAGCACCTCGGTGGCGACGTCCTGATACGCGGTGAGGTCGCGCTCGGCGCGGGCCAGCAGCAGCGCCCCCTCGGCGGCGGCGATCACCAGGGCGCCCAGCGCCCGCGCCGTGGCGGGTTTGCACCCCTCGGCACGGAACGCGTGCTCGAGCACCCCGCGCCAGTCGGCGAAGGCCTCGGCGACCACGGCGTGCAGCGGCTCGTCCGGCCCCACGTCCAGGGCCACCCCGGCGATCGGGCAGCCGCCCTTGAAGTCCGTCTTGCGCAGCCAGTTCGCCATCGCGGTGAAGTAGCCCGCGACGGCGTCCAGGGCCCGGCCGCCCGGCGCGTCGCCGCCGACCTGGACCCGGTTGCGGCCGGCGTACCAGCGCAGCGCCTCGGCCGCGAGCTGCTCCTTGCCGCCGGGGAAGTGGTGGTAGATGGAGCCGCGCGGCGCCCCGGACCGGGCGATGACGTCGCCGAAGGACGTCGCGGCGTAGCCGCGCTCGGCCAGCAGCAGCGCCGCGGCGCGCACCATCTTCTCGCGTGCATCGGTGGTCATGGCTGTCCCCTTGACTATGACGGCCATCATAGCGCACCATCGGATTATGATGCTCGACATAGAACGGCAGCTCGCTGCGGTCGAGATCGTCTTTCGCAGCGTGGACGAGGCCGACCTGGCGCAGGTGCTCGATCTGCACGCGCGGTGCTCGGCCGACAGCCTGCGCCGCCGCTACACCTCGGGGGTGGGCGCGCCGTCCCCGGCGCGCATCGCGCGGATGCTGGCCCCGGCGTCCGGGCACACCCTGCTCGCGGTCGTCGCGGGCGGGGCCGGCGACGGGCAGGCGGTCGCCATGGGCCAGCTGTTCCGGATGGGTGACGGCACCGCCGAGATCGCGTTCCTGGTCGCCGACGCGTGGCAGCGCCGCGGTCTCGGCACCGAGCTCGCCCGCCGGCTGGCGGCGCTCGCGCCCGCCTTCGGGTTCGGCGGCGTGGTGGCGCACGTGCTGTCGGCCAACCGGCCCGCCCTGCGCGTGCTGCGCCGCCTCGACACCGACGGCGCCCTGTCCGGCGAACCGCGCTGGGAGCACGACGGCCCGCTGGTCACCATGCGCGCGCCCGTCGGCACCGCCCGGCCCGTGCGGGGATGACGAAGGGGAGGTGCCCGGTCCGGCCGGGCACCTCCCCTTCTTTCACGCAGTCCCGCTCACTGCTTCTTGAGGCACAACGTGTACTTGAGGATCCGGCTGGCCGAGGTGTAGGTGTAGGCCGCGTCGTAGGGCTCTGTCGCGCCGAGCGGGCCATCGCACGCCTTCGCGTCGGTGGTGCCCGGAATCGATGCGACGATCTTGTAAGTGCCGGGACCGCAGGGTGCGTCCTGCAGGTCGGGCCTGCTGTCGGTGCCGTCGTTGCGGACACACCGGCCCTGCCGTGGTTCGAACTCGGGCGACGGGCTCGCCGTCGGTGTGCGGCTCGCCGGCGCCGCCGCGGTCGGCCTGGCCTCCGGCTCCTCCCGGTCGCCGAAGAAGAGGTTCCACCCGCAGCCGACGATGCACACGCCGAGCAGGAGCAGTGCCACGCCGGAGAGCGCGAGCCCCACCTTGGCGCCGCGATTCGACGCGGGCTGCTGCTGCGGTGTGCCGTACGGCTGTGGCTGCCCCGGTGTCTGCTGCCCGAACTGGTCGAATCCAGACATGATTGTTCCCCCGTCCCCGTAGAGGCCGGCGCGACCTCCCGCGCCGGCCGGCTCCCGGGGACCCTACCGGCCGGGCGACCCTCCTATGTGTCCCGAGTGATCGTGCTCTCGCGTAATGGAATCGCCCCAGGACAGCGGACCGAGCCGGCCCGATCGCCACGAGCGGTTCGGATGATCGGAAACGCATTTCCCGGAGTAGCGCTTCGTCGGCGATTGTTTCGTGATCAAGGTCAACCGGTTCAGTCCAGCCCAATGCGTATCCGTTGATTAATGCGCTGACCTGCGGCGAAAATAAAGACGACCTTGGAGAGAGCGCTCCCCGGATTACCTGATATAAAGGATGCCATGACGAGCAGTCGGCCGAACGGCCTCCAGCGGTCCCCGACGCTGGAACAGGTCGCGGAATGGGCGGGGGTGTCCCGGTCGACCGTCTCGCGCGTCATCAACGGGGTGTCCACGGTCGATCCGGAGCTGCGGGAGCTGGTGCAGCGCGCCATCGACGCCACGGGATACGTGCCCAACCTCGCCGCGCGCTCGCTGGTCACCCGGCGCACCGACTCGGTGGCGCTGGTCGTGTCCGAGCCGGACGACCGCAACGACTCCGGCGAGCCCTTCCTGAACAGGATATTCACCGACCCGTTCCTCGGCCGGATCACCGCCGGGGCGCTGGAGGTGCTGCGGCCGGAGGGCATCCACCTGGTGATCATGCCCGCCGAGTCGCCCGCCCACGACCACGTGCTGCGCTACCTGCGCCAGGGCCACGTCGACGGGGTCCTGCTCATCTCCAGCAGCGCCGCCGACCCGTTCCCGCAGCACCTGTGCGACCTGGGTGTGCCGGCGGTGCTGTCGGCGCGTCCGGCCAAGCCGCTGCCGATGAGCTACGTCGACGTCGAGCAGCAGGTCGGTGCCAAGCTCGCGGCCGAGCACCTGCTCGCCATCGGCCGCCACCACCTGGCGACCATCTCCGGCCCGCTGGACATGCCGTCCAGCCTGGACCGGCTGGCCGGGTTCCGGGCGGCGCTGGCGGTGCACGGGCATGCGTACGTGCCGTCGGCGGCGGGCAACTTCACCCGCGCCAGCGGGGAGAGCGCGGCCCGCGAGCTGTTCGCCGCGCACCCGGAGATCGACGGGCTGTTCGTCGCCAACGACCTGATGGCCGAGGGCGCGCTGCAAGCCCTGCGCGACCTGGGCAAGCGCGTGCCCGACGACGTGGCGGTGGTCGGCTTCGACGACAGCATCGCCGCGCTGCAGTGCCGCCCGCAGCTGACCACTATTCACCAGCCGCTGGAGGAGATGGCCGCCGAGATGGCCCGCCTCCTGCTCGCCCGCATCGGCAAGCACGACGCCAAGCCGCGTTCGGTGATCTTCCACCCCCGTCTCATCAGGCGCCAGTCCACCTGAGCCGTGCTGCCGCAGCGGCACCCCCTCGTAGGTCGCGCACCTGCCCTAGCATGAGGCCACATTGGTCACATGACGGGGGAGAAGCCATGAGCCTGGCCGACGAGCTGCTGAAGCTGCAGCAGCTGCGGGACTCCGGCACGCTCACGGACGCGGAGTTCGAGCTCGCCAAGCAGAAACTGCTGCACGCGCCGTCGGCGGCAGCCGCGCCGGCACCGCAGATCGTCGTGCCGGAGATCAATCTGCTCAAGGAGGTCGACCCGGCCGTCACCCGCGTCGCCGACAAGGCGGTGGACTATCAGGGCGTCACGAGTGTGCTCGGCATCGTCGCCTTCATCATCGTGGCATCGATCATCGCCTTTGGCGCGTGCTCGATGATCTCTGACCGCCCGTCGCCCGGCGACCACCGCGGGCCCTCGCTCGGCGGCATCTGCGACCAGCCGAACGTCACCTGTTATCCGTGACCGGCCGGGCCAGCCCGGCCAGGCGGTCCAGATCCGACTGACGGGTGCCCGCCACGGCCGCGGCCAGCGCCTTGACGGCCGGGTCGGTGCCGGCGGACTGCTCGGAGCCCGCCAGCATGCGGCACTGCTCGAAGTGCTCGCGCATGCTCGTGACCAGCATCAGGTCGAACTCGGCCCCGGACTTCGTCGCCAGCAGGGCCAGGTTCTCCTTGGTGATCATGCCGGGCATGTCGTGGCCCTCGTGCGGGTTGGTCTCCGGCGCGCCGGTCCTCGCCAGCGCCTTGCGCAGCTCGGTGACCTCGACGTCGTGCTGCCGCGCCACCTCGGCGGCGAAGGCGCCCAACGCCGGGTCGCCCGTGCGCCGCGGTGCCAGCCGCAGCGCCGCCAGCATCCGCTCGTCGAGCGCGATCATCAGCTGGGTCCACGCGATGTCGGTGCTGATCGCACCCGCCGACGCCACCACCGGCGCCCCGGAAGCCGCCGCCGCGGCCGAGCCGGCCGAGCTCACCCCGGCGCCGGACGGGCCGGCCGGCGGCCCGCCGCACCCCGCGACGAGCAGCACCGCCGCGCAGGCGTACACCCGGAATCTCATCGCGGACCTCCACCGGCACGCTGCGTCGATCTTGCGCGAACTGTTGCCCATTTGTCCGATGGGAGTGTGTCGTACCCACAGTCCGCGCAAGATCGGCGCGGGAAGGGGGCGCCGGGCGCGCGGGACCTCCGCCGCGACGTCCAGCCCGGACAGGTGCCGCTCGCCCCCGGCGACCAGGGACG
>NZ_JBFAOU010000077.1:0-35323 GCF_040675365.1 Catellatospora sp. NPDC049609
GCCGCGGGCACTACCCCGGTGCGCGGCCTACAACTTCTGGGTTGTCGCGACAACCCAGAAGTTGTCGGCTCCGGCGAAATACGTCCGGGGTGGGACGCCGGTCGTCGGCGGCGGCACACCCGGCGGCGGTGGCCCAGATCAGCGACCGGATCGACCTGGGACCCGGCGGCGGACGGGCGGCAGACCAGCGACCGGATCGACCTGGGACCCGGCGGCGCAAGGGCGGCACAGCAGCGGGCCGAGCGACGACGGCGGGGCAGCGCGACGGTTGGCCGGCGGGCGACGGCGTGCGTGGTCAGGGGTGCGGGCCTGCGCCGCCGCCGCGCCCGTCGGGTGCCGGATGGCGGTCGAAGAAGGCGCGGAGCAGGGCGGCCGACTCGTCGGCGAGCACCCCGGAGTAGACCTCGGGGCGGTGGTTGAGGCGGCGGTCGCGCAGCACGTCCCACAGCGAGCCGGCCGCGCCGGTCTTGGGCTCCCAGGCCCCGAACACCACCGTGCCGATGCGGGCCAGCACGATCGCGCCCGCGCACATGGTGCACGGCTCCAGCGTCACCACCAGCGTGCAGTCCTCCAGGCGCCACTCGCCCCAGCGGGCGGCGGCGGCACGCAGGGCGAGGATCTCGGCGTGCGCGGTCGGGTCGCCCGCGGCCTCCCGCTCGTTGCGCCCGATCGCCAGCTCGGTGCCGTCGGGGGCGTACACCACCGCGCCGACCGGCACGTCGGCGCTGTCGTCGCAGCCTGCCGCGACGTCGAGGGCGCGGCGCATCCACTGCTCGTGCCGCGGCCGGGCTCTCAAGACTCGCGCAGCTCCTCGACCTCGTCACCGCAGCCGATCGCCTGGCACACCTCGGCGGTGACGTCGGCGGGCAGCAGGCCGTCGGTGGCGCAGAGGGCCAGCAGCTTGTGCGCGGACACGCCGAGATCGGCCAGCAGGTCGGCGTCGCCCACCGGATCGGCGGTGGGGTCGGCGGCGGGGCGGTCCTCGTCGGCGTCGGTGGACTCGACCTCGTCGATCTCGACGACGGGCACCTCGACATCGCTCAGCAGCAGCTTGCCCAGCCGGGACTCGTCGGCGAAGGCCGAGTCCGAGCCGAAGATCCGCAGGTCCTCGCCTTCGTCGAGGCGCAGCACCACGAGATAGGCGTCGTCGGACTCGACGAACATCAGTGAGACGTCGGCGGCGGGGTCGGTCTCGCGCAGCATGTCCGCGACCTCGTCCACGTCGGCGGCGTCATGCAGGTCGAGCTCGCTGGCGGCCCAACCGGACCGGCCACGGACCACCGCGGCGGCGAAGTACGACACGGTCCCCCCAAATGGTGTCGATATGGGCGCCAGGCGACCCGCAGGTCACCCGCGAGGGCTGGTCATCCGACGGCTTCTGCCGGGGTGATGGCCCTGATCAGACAACGACCAGTCAGCCCGCCAGTCGCCGACGCATCGCGATCAGGTCGCGGAGTTTCTCCGCGGCGACGCCCCGCCCGGCCCCCCGACCGGCGCGGATGCTCCCCACGACGGGGAGCAGACGCTCCCGGCCGCTGCCTCCGGACAGCTCGGCCAGCAACTGCAGGCGCCGGCGGCACCGGTCCGGATCTGGCTGCTGGGGCGTCCACATACAGCCGAGAGTGCCGCGCGAGTGTGACCTCCGTCAAGTCCGGGAACGCGGTCGATCCGTAACGCTTCGTGACCGGTGCTTCTCAGCACGGTACCGCCGTGGCGACCGTCGCGGAGTCTTAACACAAGGTCACTCACAGTGGCCAGGCTCCTCGGCGGATCCATTCGACGACTACGGAGAGTGCGGCGGCGGTCCAGGCGACGCCGGTCGCAGCGGCCACCCCGGCGGCCACCCCGCGGTCGCCGTACCGGGCGAGCGCGTGCGCCGCGCCCCAGGCCAGCAGACCGGCCACGGCCGTCCAGGCGACGTAGCCGCCGAGGGTCACCCCGAACATGCCGAACGACAGCAGCCACACCCCCGCCGCCAGGGCGCCGGCGACGACCGCCCAGGGGCGTACCGGATGGGGCTCGCGCAGGGTGGGCCGGCTTCGGGTCACGCCCCTTCAACCGGCAGGAACGCCGTCACGGTACGGCGGTCCGGCGCCACCTCGGTGATCCAGCCCCCGGCCCGGCCCAGCCGCAGCAGGGTCTCGGCGCGGGCGGGGACCTGCTCGGGGCGGCCCGGCGCGGGCGGCCAGGCCCGGCGGGCGGCGTGCCCGTCCTGCGCCCACTCCCGCACCGCGCGGATCGGGTCCCGCCCCTCCAGCGCCTTGGCCGCCTCGTCGAGCCGGGCCTGCACGTCGGCCAACGCGGGCAGCACCGCCTCGGCGTTGCCGCCGCACATCGCGGCGACCAGCTCCGGCCGGCTGCCGGCCACCCGGCTGCCGTCCCGGAACGAGCCCGCGGCCAGGGTGAGCGCCAGCGGGTCGGTGGCGGCGGCCGCGGCCAGCGCCAGGGCGAGCAGGTGCGGCACGTGGCTGACCGCGGCGACCGCGCGGTCGTGCTCGGCGCTGGTCGCCGGCACCACCCGCGCGCCGAGGGAGGTGACCAGCCCGGCCAGGGTCAGCCAGTCGTCCAGGGTGCCCGGCTCGTCCAGGCACAGCACCCAGGCGCAGCCGGTGAACAGCGCCGGGTCGGCGGCGGCGAAGCCCGAGGTCTCCTTGCCCGCCATCGGATGCCCGCCGACGAACCCGGCCAGCGGCGTCGCCGCCCGGCGCAGCCGCCGCGCCACCGCCTCGCGCACCGGGCCCTTCACCGAGGTCACGTCCGTGATCAGGCCGTGGAATCCGCTGGCCACCAGCGCGTCGAGCACGTCCTCCAGCGCGGGCAGCGGCACCGCCAGGGCGACCAGCTCGGCGTCGGCCGCGGCGTCGCGGATGGTGGCGGTGATCTGCCAGCGCTGCGCCGCGGGCACGCGGGCGGCCGCGCTGCGGGCGGTCGCGCGCACCTCGGGGTCGGCGTCGAAGCCGAGCACGCGGTGCCCGGCGGCCGACAGCGCGCGCATCAGCGAGCCGCCGATGAGCCCCAATCCGATCACCGCGATGTTCACACGGGCAGCCTGCCACACGGCGAGCGCGGGAGCGTCGGCCCGGTGGGTGCCTCGTTGGGTATGACGTGCTGAAATGTACAAGATTGCGCGATATCGCGGTGGCCGCGGCACTGGGCATGCTGATCCCACCGCTGGCCGTCTCGGCGGCGCTCGCCGCGCCGGTGAACCCGGACCCGGCGCCCTCGGTCACCTTCAACGGCGAGGTGCTGGCCACCGCGTACCAGGGGACCACCATCTACGTCGGCGGCGACTTCACCTCGGCCACCAGCAACGGCAGGTCGGTGAAACGCTCCCGGCTGGCGGCGGTGGACGCGCGCACCGGCGCGCTGCTGCCCTGGGCGCCGACCGCCGACGGGAAGGTCACCGCGCTCGCCGCCGACGCGTCCGGCGTGTACGTGGCCGGCTCCTTCCACAGGATCGCCGGGGTGAGCCGCGACAACCTCGCGAAGGTCGACGCGGCGGGCAACGTGCACCCGGGCTTCCGACACTCCATCTCCGGCACGCCGTACGCACTGGCCGTCGGGCACGGCCGGCTCTACCTCGGCGGCTCCATCACCAGCGTGGACGGGCAGGAGCGCACCCGCGCCGCGGCCTTCGACGCGGGCAGCGGGGCACTCGACCCGGGCTGGCGGCCGTACGTCAACGATCTCGTGCGGGCCCTGCTGGTCGCACCCGACCGCGTCTACCTCGGCGGGCGCTTCAACGCGGTGAACTGGCTCAAGGGCACCGCCAAGGTGGCCGCGGTCGACCCGGCGCGGGGCGACGTCGACCTGCGCTTCTGGTCCCAGGTCACCGCGATGGTGCACGACCTGGCCCTCAGCGGCGGCACCCTGTACGCCGGCATCGACGGGACCGGCGGTCGGGCCACCGCGATGGACCTGGCCGGCAACGCGAAGTGGACCATCACCACCGACGGCGACGTGCAGGCGATCACGGTGCTGGACGGCATCGTCTACCTGGGCGGGCACTTCGACAACGTCTGCAAGAGCGCCAACACCGGCAACAAGGGCCTCTGCCTGGACGGCTCCATCCAGCGGGTGAAGCTGGCCGCGGTCACCCTGGCCGGGGACCTGCTGCCGTGGACCGCGAACGGCAACGGCTCGATCGGCGTCAACGCGCTGAGCGCGAACCCGGAGCTGGGGCAGCTGGTGGCCGGCGGCGCGTACACCGCGATCAACGGCAGCGCGCAGCGCCGCTTCGCGCTGTTCAACCTGGTGAACCGGCCCGGCTTCCTCGACACCGGCTGGTAGTCGCCGCCTGCTACGCCGAAGCTCCGCCCGCGCTGTGCCACGGGCGGAGCTTCGGTCTTGGCAGGGGTGTTACTTGAGGTTCTGGATCATCAGGGCGACGGCGCCCGCCACCACCGGGGAGAGCACCACCAGCCCCGCCTTCAGCTCGCCGAACGTGGTCTGGTCGAGGCTGAGCAGCTTCTCCAGCTTGCCCTTGTTCTCCGCCGCCTCGATCAGCTCGCCGACCGGCACGTGGTCGAGGGAGAAGTGCCGCTCCACGTAGAGCTGGCCGCGGCGGCGCAGCGTCGCTGCGGTCGGGGCGTACATGGTGCCGACGACGAACGAGGCGACCACGCCGGAGAAGATGACGACGCCTGGGTTGAGGTCGACGCCGACCGTGCGGGCCGCAGCGTTGACACCCATCACCAGCAGCACCAGGATGCCGAGCTGGCTCAGCATCCGGGCGCACATCCGGCGCAGCCGCAGCAGCGCGTCCAACTGCTGCCCCGGAGTGCCCGGCAGCGGGTCCGCCGCCACCTGCTTCACCGCCGCCAGCGTGGCGGCGCTGGGCAGCCCGCCGATGATCGCCAGTGCCGAGATCGCGATGCCCCGGGTCGTCAGGTTCTTGGCTTCCTCCCCCAGGCCGCCCGCCGCGGCGAGCTCGGGCAGCAGGAGCGGGGTGATGGCGACCAGGGCGGCCGCGATCACCAGCACGGTCAACACCGAGAACCACACCCGCCGCTTCACGATGACGTGCATGCGGCGCACCTCGGCCCACCGGGACAGGCCGAACCCGAACGCCTCGCCGGAGGCCGCACCCAGCAGGGCCGCGACCACCACGAAGATCATCTTGTTCTTGTCCGGGTTGGTGTACGCGATCCAGCCGCCGACCACCGTACCGATGATCATCGTCAGCAGCCGGAAGTCGCCGATGGACCAGGCGTTCTCCTCCCGCGCCGCGGCCGCCGTCGCCGCGGCCACGACCCCGCCCTGCGCGGCGAGCCGCGCGTGCTCGGCGTAGTCGAAGGCGCCGAGGAGCCCACCGGGCGTGGCGACCGGAGCACCCGGCTCGTGCGGTTCGGACTGTCGTTGCTGGATCACGCGATACTCTCCCGTCGGCAGCGGCTCGACCGGCATGGCGTCACCCGCCGGCGATCCAGGCGAGCGCCGTGCGCGGCAGGTCGCACGCGTCGGCTCGCCCGGCGGCTCGCGCACCCGCGGTCATGAGTGCCTCCCGTACGCCTGAAGCAACAGCGTGCGGAGGCTACCGCGCGCCCCGTGACACCGACAATCCGTCAAAGGGGCTTGGGAACGGTGGACCGCGTCACTGCCCCGGGCCGGCCTTCCGGTCGCCGTCCTGATCGGCCGGTCCCAAGGGGGCCGATCCGAACAGCCGCCCGGGCCACCGGCACCCCGGCGCGCCGACCGCACTGCACGCCCTGCCGCGGACGGCCCGACCGCCGACCGGCCGATGTCGCGCCGCCGGGACCCTCTAGCCTGGCGCCATGACGACCCTGCGTGAGCTGCTGCGCGGTGACCTGCACACGCACACCGACTGGTCCGACGGCGGCGACCCGCTCGAAGCGATGGTCGCCGCCGCCGCCGCGCAGGGCCACGACTACGTGGCCGTCACCGACCACTCGCCCCGGCTGACCATCGCCCACGGCCTGTCCTCGGCCCGGCTGCACCGGCAGCTCGACGCGATCGCCACGGTCAACGCGGCGCTCGACGGCACCGGGTTCCGGGTGCTCACCGGCATCGAGGTGGACATCCTGCCGGACGGCTCGCTGGACCAGGAGCCGGAGCTGCTGGCGCGGCTGGACGTGGTGGTCGGCTCGGTGCACAGCGAGCTGCGCATGGACAAGGCGAAGATGACCCGGCGGATGGTGACCGCGCTGGCCGACCCGCACCTGGACGTGCTCGGCCACTGCACCGGACGCAAGCTGCCGGTGGCCACCGACGCCCGGCACGCCGCCCGGGGCGGCACGCTGCGGCGGCGCGCGCCGAGCAGCTTCGACGCCGACGCGGTCTTCGCGGCGGCGGTCCGCCACGACAAGGCCATCGAGATCAACTCACGTCCCGACCGCCTCGACCCGCCCTCGAACCTGCTCCGCAGGGCCGCGAAGGTCGACGGGCTCCGGTTCGCGATCAACACCGACGCGCACGCCGTGGCGCAGCTCGACTGGCTCACCAACGGCTGCGCCCGCGCCGAGGCCGCGGGCGTCACCGCCGACCGGATCGTGAACGCGCTGCCCGCCGAGGACCTGCTGGCCTGGACGCGTACCCACGCGCCCTGACGGTCGGCCCGCAATCCGCAGCCGTCCCACCCGGCTTGATCGTCCGACTTGCCAGGCAACTGGGCGTATCTTGGGCGTTCTTTCGCCCATGTGCCTGGCAAGTCGGACGATCTTGCGGGGGGCGGCGGGTCAGGCGGGGCGGCGGCGGGGGAGGGCGCCCTGGGCGACGGCGACTCCGAGCAGGACGATCAGCGCGCCGACCGGCTGGTTCCAGTGCAGGGACTCGTCCAGGACCAGGATGCCGAGCAGGGTGGCCACCACGGGCACCAGGTACGTCACGAAGGCGGCCATGGACGCCCCGGCCACCGCGATCACGCGCATGTTGAGGGCGAACGCGATGCCGCTGCCGAACACGCCGAGCGCCACCACCGAGCCGATGACCGGCCAGGACAGCCCGGTGACCGCGGGCGGCAGGCCGGCGACGAGCAGCGCGGCCGCGACCGAGGCGACCGTGGCGACCACGGTCTGCGCGAAGGCCAGCGCGACGCCGGACGGCGCGCCGGTGAAGTCCCGCCCGGTGACGAAGCGCTTGATGTACGGGATGGACACGCCGTAGCAGGCCGCGGCGGCACCGCACATGAGCTGGCCGCTCAGCGAGGACGCGCCGTCGCTGTGCCAGAAGCCGAGCACGATCAGCACCCCGGCGAAACCGACCAGCAGGCCGGCTACCGAGCGGGCGGTGAACCGCTCGGTGCGGAAGACGACCACCGCGAACGGCAGCACCCACAGCGCGGTGGTGGCGTTCCAGATGCCCGCGACCAGGCTGTCCACCTGTTCCTCGCCGTACGCGAAGAGGGTGAACGGCAGCGCCACGCCGACCACGCCCGGCACCAGCAGGTGCGCCCACAGCCGGCGGTCGGTCGGGATCCGCTGCCCGGCGATCAGCAGCAGCGCCAGCAGGGTGAGCGCGCCGACGGTGATCCGCCCGGCGGCGACCCAGGTGGGGTGCAGCTCCCGTACGCCGATCTTGATGAAGATGAAGCTCGATCCCCAGATCACGGCGTTCGCCGCGAACGCGGGCAGCCAGGCGGACCTGCTCGCGGTCGCGGTGGTGTCAGGGGCGATAGTGGTGGTCACCCCTGACACACTGCCAGAGTCGGCCGAGCGCGCACCAGCGAGTTCCGGACATCGGAGCGAAGGATTCCGCCACGGCTGAGTCGCCTGCGCCGGGTCGGGGCGGTGGGCTAGGTTTCCACGCATGGGACGTGTAGATGACCTGGCGGATCGCTATGTCGACGAATGGGCCGCGCTGAGCCCCACCGGCGCCACCTTCGTCGGTATCAGCGGGTATGACGACAAGCTCGACGACCTGTCCGAGGCCGGCTACGCCGCGTCCGCGGACCTGGACCGGCGCGCCCTGACGGAGCTGGCCGCGATCGAGCCCGCGGACGAGCGCGAGTTCGTGGCCAAGGAGGCGATGACCGAGCGCCTGTCGCTGAGCGTCGCCCGCTACGACGCGGGTGAGTCGACCAGCGAGCTCAACGTGATCTCCAGCGCGCTGCACGGCATGCGCGGCACCTTCGACCTGATGCCGACCGACGGCGAGGAGGCGGTCGCCAACATCGCCGCCCGGCTCAACGCCTTCCCCACCGCACTCGCGCAGTACCGGCAGACCCTGCTCGACGCCGCGCGCGGCGGCAAGGTCAGCGCCCGCCGGCAGATCGAGGAGGTCGCCAAGCAGTGCGACATCTGGACCAGCGCCGACGGTGACGACTTCTACCTCGGCCTGGCCCGGCGCCTGGAGGCCGGCGGCGCGCTGCGCACCGAGCTGGACCGCGGCGCGGCGGCCGCGAACGAGGCCACGGCCGACTTCGCCCGCTTCCTGCGCAGCGAGCTCGCCCCGCTCGGCCGGGAGAAGGAGGCCGCCGGGCGCGAGCGCTACGAGCTGGCCTCGCAGTACTTCCTCGGCGCCCACGTCGACCTCGACGAGACGTACGCCTGGGGCTTCGAGGAGCTGCACCGGCTGGAGACCGAGATGCGCGCGGTGTCCGCGATCATCGCGGGGCCGGGCGCCTCGATCGACGACGCGGTCGCCAGGCTCGACGGCGACCCGAAGTACCGCATCCAGGGCAAGGAGAACTTCCGGGTCTGGATGCAGGAGCTGGCCGAGAAGGCGATCAGCGACCTGAACGGCGCCCACTTCGACATCGCCGAGAAGATCCAGCGCATCGAGTGCTGCCTCGCCCCGACCAGCGACGGCGGCATCTACTACACCGGCCCGAGCGAGGACTTCTCCCGCCCCGGCCGCATGTGGTGGGCGGTGCCGCAGGGTGTCGAGGAGTTCTCCACCTGGCGCGAGGTGACCACGGTCTACCACGAGGGCGCTCCCGGCCACCACCTGCAGGTCGCGCAGGCGGCGTACCAGGCGGAGAAGCTCAACCGCTGGCAGCGGCTGCTGAGCTGGTCCTCCGGCCACGGCGAGGGCTGGGCCCTGTACGCCGAGCGGCTCATGGACGACCTCGGCTACCTCGCCGACCCGGCCGACAAGCTCGGCATGCTCGACGGCCAGGCGTTCCGCGCCGCGCGCGTCATCGTCGACATCGGCATGCACCTGGAGCTGGAGATCCCGCGGGACAACCCGTTCGGCTTCCACCCCGGCGAGCGGTGGACCCCCGAGCTGGGCTGGGAGTTCCTGCGCGCGCACTGCCGCGTCGGCGACGAGATGCTGCGCTTCGAGCTCAACCGCTACCTGGGCTGGCCGGGGCAGGCGCCGTCGTACAAGGTCGGCGAGCGGATCTGGCTGCAGGCCCGCGACGACGCCAAGGCCCGCCAGGGCGCCGCGTTCGACCTGCGGAAGTTCCACTCCGACGCGCTCGACCTGGGCTCGCTCGGCCTCGACCCGCTGCGCAAGGCGCTCGCCCGCCTCTGACCGACCGTGGCACGCATTGACGTTGGCCTATCACATCGAGAATGGTCTACGTTTTTTCGATGTGATAGGCCAACGTCGATCACGGAGCGCGACCGTCACGGCGTCGCCAGTGCCTCCGTCGGGGAGAGGCGGGAGGCGCGCACCGCGGGGTAGAGGCCGGCCACGCCGCCGATGAGCAGCGTCGCACCGACGCCGCCGAGGGTCGCCCAGGCCGGCACGACACCCGGCCAGCCCTGGATCAGCGCGTACCCCGCCGTCACCAGCCCGCCCAGCAGCACCCCGCCCACCCCGCCGAGCGCCGCCAGCAGCAGCGACTCGGTCAGGAACTGCCCGCGCACCTGCCCCCGGGTCGCGCCCAGCGAACGCCGCAGGCCGATCTCGGCCCGCCGCTCCAGCACCGAGATCACCATCGTGTTGGCCACGCCGACCCCGCCGACCAGCAACGCGACCGCGCCGAGGCCGAGCAGCAGCCCGGTGAACGCCTCATCGGTGGCCTGCCGCGCGGCGAGCGCGTCGGAGGGCCGGGACACCTTGACCTCGTTCGGGGCCTCCGGGTTCGCCGTCGCGGCCAGCACGGCACGCACCGCCTCCACCTGCGACTCGCGCGACCGGGTGTAGACCGTGGTGGGATGGCCGTCGAAGCCGAGGTACGCCTGGGCGGCAGGCCACCCCACCAGCGCGGCCGTGTCCAGCTCGGCGGCGAGCGGCACCGGCCGCAGGATCCCGATCACGGTGAACCACCTCCCGCCCAGCCATACCTGCCGGTCCGGCCCGGCCGCGGGCACGCCGAGGCGGCTCGCCGCGGTGGCGCCGAGCACCACCGCCGGGTAGCGGCCGGTCGCCGCGTTGAGCCACGCGCCGTCGGCCAGCTCGGCGCCCACCGTGGCGGGCAGGTCGAGGTCGACGGCCCGCACGCCGAGGCTGCCGCTCTCCGCCTTCGGGATGCGGTCCGTGCGGTACACCTTCGCCTCGATCCGCCCGACCGCCGACACGTCGGTGACCGGGCCGATCCGCTCGATCATGGTGACCGCGGCCTGCGGCAGCCGCGCGTCCTGCCCGAACAGGCTGCTGCCCGGGGTGACCGTGAGCAGGTTGGTGCCGAGCCGGTCCAGCGTGCGATCCAGCTCCGCCCGCGACGAGGCGGAGATGCCGACCACGGCCACCATCGCCGCGATGCCGATGGCGATGCCGAGCGCGGAGAGGAAGGCGCGGGTCGGCCGCGTACGCAGGCCGATCGCCCCCACCCGCAGCAGGTCCGCCAGCCGCAGCTGCGGCGGGACCGGGGCACGTCCTCGATCACTCGACCTGCCCGGCACCTGTGCGTATCTTGGCCGCTCGTTCGCCCATTTGCCTGGCAGGTCGGCGGATCTCGGGTCGTCGGCGGGGGCGGTCATGCGGGGACCTCCGTGACGATGCGGCCGTCGCGCATGGCGACCTCGCGGGGGAAGCCGGCCGCGATCTCCCGGTCGTGCGTGATCACGACCAGGGTGGTGCCGGCCGCGTGCAGCTCGCGCAGCAGGTCCAGCACCACCTCGCCGGAGTGCGAGTCCAGGTTGCCGGTCGGCTCGTCGGCCAGCAGCAGCGGCGGCTCGCCCACCACCGCGCGGGCGATCGCGACCCGCTGCCGCTCGCCGCCGGACAGCTCGTGCGGCCGGTGCGCCAGCCGGTGCGCCAGGCCCACCCGCGCCAGCGCCGCGACGGCACGTTCGCGCCGCTCACGCAGCGCGACGCCGGCATACAGCAGGCCGTCGGCCACGTTGTCCACGCAGGACATGCCCGTGGCCAGGTGGAACTGCTGGAACACGAACCCGATCCGGCTGCCGCGCAGCGCGGACAGCTGCCGGTCGGACAGCGCCGCCAGGTCGAACCCGTCGATCTCGACGCGGCCCTCGGTCGGGCGGTCCAGTGCGCCGATCATGTGCAGCATCGTCGACTTGCCGGACCCGGACGGCCCGACGATGGCGACCAGCTCGCCGCGCCCGATCCGCAGGCTCACCCCGTCCAGCGCCGTCACCGCGCCGGAAGCCACCCCACTGTCCGGTGGGGCTGCGGCGGCCTGGCGGGACGCGCCGTGCTGCGCGTACACCTTCGTGACCCCGTCCAGGGCGATCATCGGCGCGGTCACGACGGCATCCCGACGACGGCGCCCTCGGCCAGCCCGTCCCCGCTCACCTCGACCCGGCCCGCGGCGAACAGCCCCGTCTCCACCGCGATGATCCGGGTCGCCCCGCCCTCCACCAGCTCCACGCCGTACCCGCCCTCGGCGAGCGCGAGCAGCGCGGCGACCGGCACCGTCAGCACGCCCTCGCGGGTGTCGGCGGTGAAGTCGACGTCCACGGCGGCCTGGTTGAACCCGGCGACCGCCTCCTTCGCCGTCAGCACCACGGTCACCTCCAGGTTCGTGGTCGGCGCGGTGCCGTCGGCGCCGGGCGCGATGACCGTCTGCACCTGGCCGACCTTCCCGGGGACCCGCCTGCCGTCGGGCAGCTCGACCTCGACGGCGGCACCGGCCACGGCCAGCCGCTCGTCGGCCACCTCCAGCTCGACCACGACTGCCCGCGCCACGCCGGTGCGGGTCAGGATCGGCGAGCCGGGCTGCACCAGGTCGCCCACCTCGGCGCTGAGCGCGTCCACGCGCACCTGCCCGGCGGCGTACACGACGCGGCCCGGCTCGACCGTGCCGGTCTCGGGCAGGCCGAGATCCTCCTGCCAGCGCCGCACCGCGTCGGCGGTCGCGCCACTGAACTCCCGGTCCACGGTGAAGCCGCCGTACCCGAGCGCCTTGAGGTTCTGCTCGAACTGCTTCACGTCCGGCCCCTCGACCCCGCTGCGCAGCACGCGGTACGCGGGCATCGTGCCGTAGAGCAGCACCACCGGCTCGTCGTCCACGCGGAACAGCGGCCTGCCCCGGCCGACCAGCGCGTTCTCGGCCGGCAGCCAGGTGACCGTGCCCGCGGCCCGCGCGCCGACGGTGGACTGCGTGCCGTACCCCAGGGTGCCGGTCTTTGTCTCGGTGTCGGCCAGCGTCTGCCGGTTCACCGTGGCCGTCTCCACCGGCCCGGAGGCGGTCGCCTCGTCACCGCCGGAGAACGTCGGCAGGCCCACGGCCAGCCCCGCGGCCGCGGCGACCGCCAGCACGGCGAGCCCGCCGACCAGGTGACGTGCCCTCACTTGCCACCGCCGCCCTTGACGTCCGGCAGCAGGCCGCGGCACTTCTCCAGCGCCTGCTGGAACCGCGGGCTGGTACGCAGCTCCGCCATGCTGCCCTCGATGCGCAGCTTGCCGGTGTCGTCGGGCTCCGGGAACTCCTCGACACCGTTCTCCCGCATGCACCGCGACAGCGCGCGGAGCTGCTCCACCTGCTGCGGGTCGAGCTGCACCGCCTCGCCGCCGTTGGGCAGCAGCGTCTTGCACGCCTCCAGCGCCGGCGCCAGCTTGTCCTTGGGCAGCTTCGACATCTCGGCGCGCATGGCCTCGCCCGGCTCGGGGTCGGGCATGTCCACGCCGTGCTCGCGCATACACGCCGCGAACCTGCGGCCCTGCTCGGTCTTGTCCACCGCGGTGGGCGAGGCCGCGGCGCCCGGCCGGGCACCGCCCGCCGTCGCCACCCCCTCGTCCGCCTTCCCGCCGCACGCCGCCAGCGCCAGCACCCCCGCCAGCCCGGCCCCGACGGCCACCGTTCTGATCCTCATCCCGCCATCACACCCACCCCCGCGTATCCCCGGCATAACCTCACCCACCGCACCCCCCGGACCCGCCGCCCCGCCGACCCCGCCCCACCCCTGGCGCAACTCTTGAAAACACGCGTCGTCCAGGGGCGGGCGAAGCCGCGACTGTTTAAGAGTTGCGGCGGGGATGGGGTGGCCGGGTGGGGTGGAGGGGCAGGTCGGGTGGGGTTCGGGTTATGCGGGGGTTATGGCGGGGCGGGCATCATGGGCGGGTGCGAGTGCTGGTGGTGGAGGACGAGGACGTGCTGGCGGACGCGGTCGCGGAGTGGCTGCGCCGGGAGGCGTTCGCGGTGGACGTGGCGTACGACGGGGACACCGCGCACGAGCGGCTCGCCGTCAACCCGTACGACGTGGTGGTCCTCGACCGCGACCTGCCGGGGCGGCCGGGCGACGAGCTGTGCCGCGAGATCTCCGACACGCTGCCACAGACCCGGGTGCTGATGCTGACCGCCGCGGCGGCGGTGCGGGAGCGGGTGGCCGGGCTCGCGCTCGGCGCCGACGACTACCTCACCAAGCCGTTCGCGATGGTCGAGCTCGCGGCGCGGGTGCACGCGCTGGCCCGGCGGGCCGTGGTGCGGAACCCGGCGGTGCTGCAGCGGGCCGGCATCGCGCTCGACCCGGCCCGGCGCACCGCCGCCCGCGACGGCCGCGACCTGGCCCTGGCCCGCAAGGAGTTCGCCGTGCTCGCCGAGCTGCTGCGCGCCGACGGCGCCGTGGTCTCCGCCGAGCAGCTGCTGGAGCGGGCCTGGGACGAGCACATCGACCCGTTCACCAACGTGGTGCGGGTGACCGTGATGAAGCTGCGGCGCAAGCTCGGCGAGCCGCAGCCGATCGAGACCGTCGCCGGCGTGGGGTACCGGATCCCGTGAACAGGCTGACCCTGCGCGCCCGGCTGACCCTGCTCTACGTGGTCCTGTTCACCGTGGCCGGGCTGGCCCTGCTGGCCATCACCTACGTCCTGGTCAAGTGGCAGCTGAACACCAAACCGATCGACACCCGGATGGCCGTGACGGACCTGCTCAAGACCGGTGGCGACATCACCAAGCTGAAGGAGCTGCTGCAGGAGAAGGCCGACCAGTCCCGCGCCGACACCCTCACCACGATCGTCACGCAGGGCGGGATCGCGCTGGCCGTGGTGCTGACCGCCGCGACCGGCGTCGCGTGGGCGCTGGCCGGGCGGGCGCTGCAGCCGCTGCACCGGATCACCGCGACGGCCGGCCGGATCGCGGCGAGCGCGGGCGGCCGCGGGCTGCACGAGCGGATCGCGCTCGCCGGGCCGAAGGACGAGGTGAAGCAGCTCGCCGACACGTTCGACGCGATGGTCGGGCGGCTCGACCACTCCTTCGACGGGCAGCGGCGGTTCGTCGCGAACGCCTCGCACGAGCTGCGTACGCCGCTGGCGCTGAACCGGGCGCTGGTCGAGCTGGCCGTCACCCGGCCCGGCGCGAGCGCCGACGCGCGGCAGCTCGGCGAGGCGCTGCTGAAGGTCAACGAGCGGCACGAGCGGCTGATCGACGGGCTGCTGACGCTGGCCGACAGCGAGCACGAGATCGCCGAGCGGACCCCGGTCGACCTGGCCGACATCGCCGAGTACGTGCTGGAGGTGCTGCCCGCCGGCGGCCCCGCGGTGACCAGCCTGCTCGATCCGGCTCCGGTGACCGGCGACCCGGTGCTGCTGGAGCGGCTGGTGCAGAACCTGGTCGAGAACGCGGTCCGGCACAACGTGCCCGGCGGCTGGCTGCGGGTGGAGACGTCGACGGTGGACGGGCGGGCCCGGCTGGTGGTGACGAACAGCGGGCCGGCCGTGCCGGCGTACGAGATGGAATCGATCTTCCAGCCCTTCCGGCGCCTGGGCCGCGAGCGGGTCGGCGGCCCCTCCCGGGGGCTCGGCCTCGGCCTGTCGATCGTGCGCGCGATCGCCCAGGCCCACCACGGCACCGCCACCGCGGCCCCCCGCCCCGGCGGCGGCCTCACCCTCACCATCACCCTCTGACCCCCCAAGATCACCCGACTTGCCTGGCACATGGGCGTACCCAGGCTCAGGATTCGCCCAGTTGCCTGGCAAGTCGGATCACCGAGGCCTAACCGGCGGTGATGGCGGTGGCCGTGACCGTGGTGTCCTGGGTGGTGCCCTGGACGGTGATCTCCGTGCCGGCGGCCAGGTCCTTGAGGTCGATCTTCGCGGTGGACCGGACGGAGGTGCTCGCGCCGGTCTTGACGGTCAGCACCCGGCCGTCGGCGGTCTCGAGGTAGACCGTGGTGCCGTCGACCAGCTTGATCTTCCCGCTGATCGGGGCGGCGGCCTGCTGCCCGGCCTGCTGGCCGCCGCCCGGCAGGCCCTGGCCGCCGAACCCGCCGGGCAGGCCGCCGTTGCCGCGCAGCCCGCCGCCGGGGCGGGTCGCCGTGGCCGGGCCGGCCGCCGCGCTGGAGGCGGTGCCGAAGCGCTGCTGCACCTGGATGCCGGCGAGGAAGCCGCCGCAGGTCAGCACCAGTGCCAGCAGGATGCCGCCGGTGCGGGTGAGCAGCGGCCCGCGCTTGGCCTTCGCCAGGCCCGCGACCAGGTCGTCCATGGGCGCGGTGTCGTCCGGGGTACGTTTCGCGTGCTTCATCGGGGTCGGGCTCCTCACTCGTACCGCAGGGCGTCGATGGGGCGCAGGCCGGCGGCGCGGCTGGCCGGGTAGCTGCCGAAGAACAGCCCGATCGCGACGCAGACGCCGAGCGCCAGCACGACCGAGTCGGGCATGATCACCGGTTTGATGCCGACGATCTCGAAGTTGGCGCCGATCAGCGCCGCCGCCACCCCCGACCCGCCGCCGGCGAGGCTGAGCAGCGTCGCCTCGATGAGGAACTGGGTGAGCACGACCCGGCGCGGGGCGCCGAGCGCCTTGCGGATGCCGATCTCCCGGGTCCGCTCGGTCACCGACACCATCATGATGTTGGTGATGCCGATGCCGCCGACGACCAGCGAGATCCCGGCGACCGCGCCCAGCAGCACGGTGAAGGTCTCCGCGGTCGCGGTCCTCGTCTCCAGCAGCTGCGAGGCATCCCTGATCTGGTACGGCGTGCTGCTCGTGCCATCCGCGACGTGCATCTTCGTGTTGAGAATCGCGGTGATCTCGGCCTTGGCGGCGGCCACGGCGTCCGCGCTCACCGCCTCGATCGTGATCGAGGAGACGGGGCCGTACCCGGTGAGCGCCCGCTGGACCGCGGGCAGCGGGGCGATGGCCACGTCGTCGGGGTCGTTGAAGCCGGTGGAGCCCTTCTTCGCGAGCACCCCGATCACCGAGAAGATCTGCCCGCCGATGCCGACCCGCTGCCCGACCGGGTCCACGGTGCCGAACAGCTCCGCGGCGGTCGTCGGGCCGAGCACCACGACCCGCGCGGCCTGGTCGACGTCCTCCTCGGTGAAGGCCGAGCCGGCGGCGACCACGCTGTTGGACGCGGAGAAGTACGACGGGTACGTGCCGATCACCGCGTTGACGTCGTACGACGCGTCGCCGAAGGTCAGCGTCTGCGACGTGCTCACCACCGGCGAGACGCTCTTGACGTCCGGCGCCGACTCCCTGTCCTGCAGCGCCTTGACGATGTCGAGGGTCAGGTCGGTGCGGTAGCCGGTGTCGCCGCCGCGCCCGCCCTGCACGGTCAGGGTGTTCGTGCCGAGCGCGGCCAGGCTGTCCTCGACCTGCTTGGCCGAGCCGTTGCCGACCGCCACCAGCAGGATCACCGCGGCGACGCCGATCAGGATGCCGAGCACGGTCAGCCCGGAGCGCAGCTTGTTCGCCGCGACCCCGCGCAGCGCGAACCCGAAGATCTCGAAGATGCTCACGCCGCCACCGCCTGCCGGTCGATCGCGCGCCGGCGCTCGTCGGCCACGATCAGGCCGTCGACCAGGCGTACGGTGCGGTGGGCGTGCCCGGCGACCTCGTCCTCGTGCGTGATCAGCACGATGGTGCGGCCCTGCGCGTTCAGGCCGTCCAGGATGCCCAGCACGTCACGGGTGGAGCGGCTGTCCAGGTTGCCGGTGGGCTCGTCGGCCAGCAGCAGCGCGGGCCGGCTGACCAGCGCGCGGGCCACCGCGACCCGCTGCTGCTGGCCGCCGGAGAGCTGGTTCGGGTCGTGGTCGGCCCGGTTGGCCAGGCCCACCATGTCCAGCGCGGCCAGTGCCCGCTCCCGGCGCTCCACCCGGCCGATCCCGGCGTACGCCAGCGGCAGCTCCACGTTCGCGAGCGCGCTGGTGCGGGCGATCAGGTTGAAGGACTGGAACACGAACCCGATGCGGCGGTTGCGCACCAGCGCGAGCTGCGACTCGTTCAGCTCGCTGACGTCCACCCCGTCCAGCCGGTACGTGCCCGAGGTGGGCACGTCCAGGCAGCCGAGGATGTTCATCAGCGTGGACTTGCCGGAGCCCGACGAGCCCATGATCGCCACGTAGTCGCCCGCCTCGACGGTGAGGCTGACCCCGGCCAGCGCGTGCACCGCCGTCTCGCCCTCGCCGTACGTCTTGACCAGGTCCTGCACGTCCAGGACCGGGCGGTCCTGCCTGCCGTGGGTGTCCATCAGCGGCCACCGCCCCCGGTCCGGCCGCCGGTGCTGCCGCCGAAGCCGCCACCGGTGAACCCTCCGGGCGGTCCGCCGGGGAACTGCTGCTGGTTGCCGGTGCCGGTGGTGACGGTGGCCAGCACCACCTGCTCGCCGACGTCCAGCCCCGACACGATCACGGTGTACGAGTCGCCCTTGAGCCCGATCACGACGGCCCGGATCTCCTGCGCCCCGTTGCTCACCACGACCACCGTGGTCCGCCCGCCGGCCGTACGCACCGCCGCGGCCGGCACGTACACCGCGTCGGCGACCTCGTCCACGGTCACCGTCAGGCTCACCGTCTGGCCCAGCCGGGTGCCGTCCGGGATGGTCTCCAGCAGCACCTCGATCGGGTACGTCACGGTGTTGCCGCTGGTCGCGGTCGGCGAGATCGCCGACACCCGCCCGGTGGCGGTGGCGCCGGTCAGCGCGTTCCAGGCGACGGTCGCGGTCTGGCCCGTCTTCAGCCGGGTCGCGTCCGCCTCCGCGACGGCCGCCGCCACCTGGAGCTTCGTCAGGTCGGCGAGCTGCATGAAGCCGGACGAGGCCGACGTCGAGGAAGAGCCGTTGCCGCCGCCTGACGAGCCGCCGGAGGAGCCGCCGACCGCGCCGTTGATCGCGACGACGGTGCCGGCCATGGGCGCCTTGAGCACCGTGCCGTCCACCGCCCGTTGCGCCGCGGCGACCGCCGACTCGGCCTGGTCCACCTGGTTCCCGGCGTTCGCGATCGCGCTGTCGTCGCCGCCGTCCTCGGCCCTGTCCAGCGCGTCGCGCGCCGCGTCGAGGTTGCGCTCGGCCGTGCTCAGGGACTCCGCGACCTCGGTCGCGTCGACCGTGGCGAGCACCGCGCCCTTCTTGACCCGGTCGCCGACCTTCACCTTGATCGCGGTGACGGTGCCGCCGGTGGTGAAGTCGGCCGACATGGTGTTCGCCGACTCGATCGACCCGTCCGCCGTGACGGTGGCGGTCACCGTGCCCCGCGCCACCGCGACCGTACGTACGGTGCTGCCCTGGGCCGGCTCCGCATCGCCGCTGATCATGAAATACGCCCAGGTGCCCCCGCCCGCCAGCAGCACCACGAGGGCGCTGTTGACCAGGGCAGTGTGCCCGAGCGGGAGGGCTCGCCGCAATCGCATGGCGAGCATCGTGGCCGCACCCCCTCGACGCGGCCTCCGGCCGACCTCGGAGGGAGCTGGGAGGTCCCGTCGCCGGGTCGGCCACGGGGCGACGCGCGGCCCTCGGCGGGTGAGCGTCTGCGGTACGGCCGCCCGGACCGGCGCTCCCGCGTCGCGGTCCCCTCGGCCGCTGTTCAGGACATCCCAGGCAGAGTGCGCTCCACGGCGCCGCGCTGTTGCTCACGCGACATGCGCCATCGATCGCTCCCCCGACCGCTCGCGACGTCGATGATCTCGTTAGCCAGGAAGTAGCGTCGACGGCCACGGCGTAGCTCGTGAAGGATGCCCACGTCCACCAGCCGCTCCACCGCAAGCGACGCCGATCGTGTGCTGACGCCCAGCAGTTCCTGCGCACGGGCGATCGTGAGCGACTGCCGTTCGAACAGCGCGTCGACCAACCGCGGCAGCAGCGCGGAAGCGCGCGCAGCCGTCCCACCCGGCCGTTTCCGTCGAGGAACGGGTGTACGGCCTCAAACTGGTAGTGCACACATCCGATGGCCAGCAGAGGCGGCAGTTCCCGTTCGGCGTGCAGGTACCGCTAAGGCCTACTGTTTGATACCTAACAGCGCTCAAGGTATCAAACAAAAGCCTCGATGTGCGTTAAGTAGCAAGCGGCAGCAGCACCCGGAACGTCGAGCCGGCGCCCGGCGCGGTGGCCAGTTCGATGCGCCCGCCGTGCGCCTTCACGATCGCCGAGGCGATGGCCAGGCCCAGGCCCGCCCCGCCGTGGCTGCGGGCCCGGTGCGGGTCGGCGCGGTAGAGCCGCTCGAAGATGCGCGACGCGTGCTCGGGCGGCACCCCCGGCCCGGTGTCGGCGACCTCGACGACCGCGACGGGCAGGTCCGGGTCGAGTTCCGCGCCGACCGCCGCCACCACCGGGCCGCTGTCACGCGCCACCGGCAGCTCAAACGGCTCGTCGGCCGGGTCGCCGCCGCGGTGCGTGATGCGCAGGGTGACCCGCGCGTCGGCGGGGGTGTGCTGCAGCGCGTTGGCGACCAGGTTCGTGGCGACCTGGCGCAGCCGGTGCTCGTCGCCGAGCACGCACACCGGCTCGAAGCCGGCCAGCTCCACGGTGCGCCGCGGGTTGCGCACGTGCGCGTCGCGTACGGTGTCGGCCGCGACCGCGAGCAGGTCCACCCGCGAGCGCTGCAGCGGGCGCTCCTCGTCCAGCGCGGCGAGCAGCAGCAGGTCCTCGACCAGCAGGCCCATCCGGCCCGCCTCCTGCTCGATGCGGGACATGGTCTCGTCCAGCTCCGGGCCGGGCGGCGCACCGCCGCGGCGGTAGAGCTCGGCGAAGCCGCGGATCGAGGTGAGCGGGGTGCGCAGCTCGTGCGAGGCGTCCGCGAGGAACTGGCGCAGCCGCTGCTCGGAGGCGGCGCGGGCGGTCACCGCGGCCTCGATGCGCGACAGCATGGTGTTGAGCGCCAGGCCGAGCCGGCCGGGCTCGGTGTGCGGGTCGGGGTCGGGCACCCGGGCGGCGAGGTCGCCCCCGGCGATCTGGGCCGCGGCGTGCTCCATGTTGGTCAGCGGCCGCAGCCCGAACCGGACCACGCGGTATGCCACGAAGCCCAGCACCAGCAGCACCACGGCGCCGACGCCGAGCCCGATCAGCAGCATCAGGTTCGCGGTGGAGTCGACCCGCGCCGTCGAGATGGCGGTGACGACGTACCCGCCGCCGCGCTCGGGCGGCACGTGGCTCACTGCGACACGGAACTCCTGGCCGGACAGGCTGGTGGCGGTGAACGGGCGCCCCGGTGCCCGGGGGTTCACCCCGGCGTGCGCCCTCACCTCGTCGACGGTCAGCCGCGGGCGTTCGGCGTAGCCGATGTCGCTGGAGTAGCAGGAGGTCGGGTCGCCCGCGGCGTCGTAGGTCAGCACGATGGCGTCGTTGAGGCCCGGCGGCACGAAGCCTCCCCGGCCGGTGCCGTTCCCCAGCGTCACGCAGGTGATCTCGGTGCCGGCCGCCGGCGACGGGGTGGCGGTCGGCTCCGGCTGGGGCGTGGCCGCCGGCTGCGGGGTCGTCGTGGCCCCCGGCCAGCCGCCGGGGCCGGGTCGCGGCCCGCCGCCGCCGATGCCGATCAGCCGGACGACGTCCTCGTCGAGCTGCTGCATCAGGTAGTGCCGCAGCGTGGTGGCGGCCACGAAGTCGGTGATGAGCAGGGCGACGCCGGCCAGCGCCACCACCGCGACCGTCATCCGGGTGCGCAGCGTCCACCGCCGCCACGGCGGGCGGATCATTCCTGGTCGCCCCGGGGCAGGCGCAGCGCGTACCCGACGCCGCGCACGGTGTGGATCAGCGGCGGGTCCCACTTGTCGACCTTCTTGCGCAGGTAGTAGACGTACGACTCGACGATGCGGCCGTCGCCGCCGAAGTCGTAGCTCCACACCCGGTCCAGGATCTGCGCCTTGGACACCACCCGGCCCGCGTTGACCAGCAGGTAGCGCAGCAGGTTGAACTCGGTCGGGGACAGGTCGACGAGCTTGCCGCCGCGGCGCACCTCGTGCGCGTCCTCGTGCAGCTCCAGGTCGGCGTAGCGGAGCACGCCGCTGTCGGCGGTCTCGCCGCCGGGGCGGCTGCGGCGCAGGATCGCCCGGATCCGGAGCACGACCTCCTCCAGGCTGAACGGCTTGGTGACGTAGTCGTCCGCGCCGACGGTCAGCCCCGAGATGCGGTCCTCGACCGCGTGCCGGGCGGTCAGGAAGAGCACCGGCACCAGCGCGCTGTCCGGGCCGCGGCCGTCGGCGCGCAGCTGCCGGGCGACCTCGAAGCCGTCCAGGTCGGGCAGCATCACGTCGAGCACGACCAGGTCGGGCTGGAAGTCCTCGGCCGCGATCAGCGCGTCGCGCCCGGTGTGCGCGACGCGGACGTCGAACTCGACCAGCCGCAGCGTCGCCGACAGCAGCGCGCAGATGTTCGCCTCGTCGTCGACGACCAGCACCCTGGTCCGCGACCGCTCCTGCTGCTGCGTCACCGCCGCCTCCCCCTTCGCTCGATGCCACCTGTGAGCAGGTTGTATCCATCCTGCCTCGGAGAATGCTCAAAGCCCGGTGGGAGAAACTTGAACGGGCGTCGATGACGGCGGCGTGTGCCCCGGCCGGCTGGTGTCAGGAGCGGGCGTCGACCCGTACGCTGTCGCCCTCGGCGAGCCCGGCCACGATCTCGACGTCGCCGTCGCCCCGCAGCCCGACCTTCACCTGCCGGGCGGTGCCGTCGGGTAGCTTGACCTCTCCTGCGGTATCGCCGGTCATCCGCACCGCCGACTGCGGCAGCAGCAGCACGCCCTCGGCCCGGTTCAGCACCACGCCCGCGGTGGCGCTCTGCCCGATCAGCAGCCCCTCCGGCGAGCCGTCGAACGCCAGCAGCACCCGGTAGCGCACCAGCGTCCCATTGGCCGTGCCGGTGGCGGCGACCTCGGCGACGGTCGCCGTCAGCGTCTCCTCCGGCCGGTTGGCGAACGTCACCGTGGCGGGCCGGCCGACGGCCAGGCTCACCGCGTCGGCCTCGGCGAACTCGGCCTGGACCATCATCGTGGCGGTCACGCCGAGGGTGATGAACGTCGCCGTGCCGACCTCGTCCCCGGCCCGCCCCTCGACGCTGAGCACCTTCGCCGCGACCGGCGCGGTGAGGGTGGTGCCCGCCAGCGCGCGCTCGGCGCGGGCCAGCTCGGCCACCGCCCGGTTCACCGCGAGCTGCGCGGTGTAGATCGCGTCTGCGCCGGTGCCGCCGCGCCCGCCCGAGTTCGCGCCGCCCTGGCAGCCTTCCCCCGGGGCGGCGGGGGACGACGGCGACGGCCCGGGGCCCGGCGTCCGGGACGATGACGGGCCGGCCGACGGGCCGGGGCTCGCGGACGGGCTCGGTGAGCCGCTCGGCGCGGCCGTGGCGGAGCCGGTGGGCACCGGCGCCGCCGGCGTGCGGAGCCCCGCGACGGCGGCCCGTACGCCCTCGCAGCTCGTGTCGTCACCGGCGGCGTGCCGCGCGTCGGCCAGGGTCTGCTCGGCGTCGGCGAGGGCGTTGGCCGCCTCGTCCCGGGCCGCGCGGGCGGCGGCGTCGTCGATCGCGGCGAGCTCCTGGCCGGGCAGCACCTCCGCGCCGGGCTTCACCCGCACCGAGGTCAGCGTGCCGGCCACGGTGAAGGCCAGCTCCCGGGTCGCGACCGGGGCCACCTTCCCGGCGGCCGCCACCGAGTAGGTGACCTCGCCCCGCTGCACGGTCGTGGTCGCCGCGGCCGCCGGGGCCGGATCACCGCCCCGCACCGTCGACACCGCCACCGCCACGGCGGCGGCCAGCACCACCGCGCCCGCGGCCAGCCACCGGCGCCGCCTCCCGCGCACCACGAACGTCATGGCCGGGGAGTCTCGCGGCCGCCCCTCGGCGATCGCTGCACGGCACCTCGGAGCCACCTCAAAGGCGCGGGGCTGCGCGCGGTTCCCAGCTCTCCCTGAGGTCCGGTCGAGCCGCCGCCGAGCCTGGACGCGCAGGCTCGCGCAGGTGAAGACCCCGATGAGACACTCCCGCGCCGTCCTCACCGCGACCGTCGCGATCACCGTGCTCGGCCTCGCCGCGGCCTGCGGCTCCGCCGACGAGGGGGACACCGGCCAGCACACCGGCGGTGCCGCGGACGGGTTCGCCGCGTACGCCGCCTGCCTCAAGGAGCAGGGCATCACGCTGCCGGAGGGCTTCGGGCGCGGCGGCGGCCCGTCCGGCCGGCCGACGGCCCGGCCCTCGGGTCAGCCGACGGCCCGGCCGACCGTACGCCCCAGCGGGCAACCCGGAGGTTTCGGCGGCCCCGGGGCGGGTATGCGGCTGCCGGACGGCGTGACGGCCGAGCAATGGCAGCAGGCACAGCAGGCTTGCACCGCGGTTCGCCCCAGCGGCGGCCCCGGCGGCTTCGGTGGAGACCGAGGCGACGGCGGAGCCGGCGCGGCGTACCGCAACTGCCTGGCCGACCGCGGTGTGGAGGTCACACCCGGTGGGCAGCTCGCCACCGCCGATCCGAAGGTGGCGGAGGCGCTGCGGACATGTGCCGTGCTGCGACCCGCCACGCCGAGCCCGGCGGCGAGTTGACCGCATCACCGCCGTTGGGCTCGGTGGACTGAGCCGGTCCCGGATGCGTCGTATCCCCCGTTGCCGCGCACCGGGACCGGCTCCCAGCAGCGCCGTCGGTCGTCCGAGGACCATCCGCCACGCTCGTCGTCCGGCGACCGACGGTGAAGGGGGCGTCCCCACGGGGACGCCCCCTTCACCTGTCGGGCAGCGGACCAGGCGGCTGCGGACGGTGAGCTCGCCCTGTTCCACTGACCGGTCGGGCGGCTACGCGGGCGGACGCCAGGTGGAGCCGCGCATCAGCTGGTCGGCGCCGAGCCACACCGCGTTCATGAGGCGGGTGGCCGTGCGGCCCGGGTCCTCGTCGGGGTGGTCGGCCAGCCAGTCGGCCAGCGACTCGCTCGCGCCGACCAGGGTCAGCGCCATCGCGGTGAGGTCGTCGGGCTTGACCTGCCGGCCCTCCTGGCGCAGCGCGCCGTCCAGCCGGTCGGTGATGACCTCGACGACGGCCTCGCGCATCCGGCTGATCTCGGCCGAGAACGGCTGCTGGGTGCGGGCCTGGCGGTAGAGCACCGACCAGCCGTCGCGGTGCGCGCCGACGAACTCGAAGAAACCTTTGAGGCCCTGCCACAGTTGGCGATCCGGAGGGAGGGTGGGATCGGCCGCCGCGGCCAGGCCGTTGACCAGGCGCGCCGACTCGCGGCGCAGGCAGGCGATGAAGAGTTCCTCCTTGGTGCCGAGGTACGCGTACACCATCGGCTTCGAGACGCCGGAGAGCTCGGCGATCTCGTCCATGTTGGCGTGGTGGAAGCCGCGGCGGGAGAAGACCGACACGGCCGCGTCGAGCATCTGCTGCTCCCGCTCCGCGCGCGGCACCCGGCCGGCCCGGCTGCTGTCCCCGCGGGCGGCGGCCGCGGTGTCACCTGGAGTGAGTCGTCTGCTCTGCACCTTGCCAGCCTACCTACTCCGTCGTAAGGTTACGCACGAGTAAGTTTCCACTGTTACGGAGGACATCATGGCCGACTTCGACCTGTCTGACTTCAGCTCTCTCGACCCGGCGCAGTTCGCGTCGCTGGTCAAGAACGCGTCTGACGCCCAGCTGACCGAGGTGCTCAGTGGCGACCTGCGGACGAAGGTGCTGGACGAGATCTTCCGTCGGATGCCCGGCCTGTTCCGGCCGGAGCGCGCGGGCGACACCGAGGCCGTGATCCACTGGATCATCACGGGCGCCCCCGACGGCGGCTCGGACACCTACGAGCTGGTCATCTCCAAGGGCCAGTGCACCCTGTCGGAGACCCCGTCGCACGAGCCGAAGCTCGCCGTCACGGTCGGCCCGGCCGACTTCCTCAAGGTCGTCTCCGGCAACGGCAACCCGGTGATGATGTTCATGACCGGCAAGCTGAAGGCCAAGGGCGACCTGGCGCTGGCCGCCAACATCGCGAACCTGTTCAACATCCCCAAGGCCTGACCGTGACCGCCCCCCTCAGGCGGGACGTCCCCCGGAAGGGGATCTAGTCATGTCCCTGGAGTTCTCCCTCGATCTGAACGAGGAGCAGCGGGACCTGCGCGACTGGGTGCACGGCTTCGCGGAGCAGGTCGTGCGCCCGGCCGCGGCGGAGTGGGACGAGCGGGAGGAGACTCCCTGGCCCGTCATCGCCGAAGCGGCGAAGATCGGGCTCTACGACTTCGAGTTCCTGGCCAACCTGTGGGCGGACCCGAGCGGCCTGTCCATGTGCATCGCCAGCGAGGAGCTGTTCTGGGGCGACGCCGGCATCGGCCTGGCCATCATGGGCACCTCGCTGGCGGTCGCGGGCATCTTCGGCTCGGGCACTCCCGAGCAGATGGCCGAGTGGGTCCCGCAGTGCTTCGGCACCAAGGACGACCCGAAGGTCGCCGCGTTCTGCTCGACCGAGCCGGAGGCGGGCTCCGACGTGGGCGCCATGCGCACCCGCGCGGTGTACGAAGCGGCCACCGACGAGTGGGTGCTGACCGGCCAGAAGGCGTACGCGACCAACGGCGGCATCGCCAACGTGCACGTGGTGACGGCTGTGGTCGACCCCGAGCTGGGCTCGCGCGGCCAGGCGGGCTTCATCGTGCCGCCCGGCACCCCCGGCCTGCACACCGCCCGCAAGCTGCGCAAGCTCGGCATCCGCGCCTCGCACACCGCCGACGTCTTCCTTGACGAGGTGCGCGTGCCGGGCCGGTGCCTGCTCGGCGGCAAGGACGCGCTGGACGCCCGGCTGGCCCGCGCCCGGTCCGGGCAGCGCTCGTCGGGCCAGGCCTCGATGCGCACGTTCGAGCTGTCCCGCCCGGCGGTCGGCGCGCAGGCGCTGGGCATCGCGCGGGCGGCGTACGAGTACGCGCTGGAGTACGCCAAGACGCGGGTGCAGTTCGGCCGGCCCATCGTGGAGAACCAGGCGGTCGCGTTCGCGCTGGCCGACATGCGCATGGAGATCGACGCGGCCCGGCTGCTGGTGTACCGGGCGGCCTGGATGGGCCGCAACAACCGGCCCTTCACCGCGGGCGAGGGCTCGATGTCCAAGCTGAAGGCGGGGGAGGTCGCCGTCGCGGTGACCGAGAAGGCGCTGCAGATCCTGGGCGGCGCGGGCTACCTGCGCGAGCACCCGGTGGAGCGGTGGTACCGCGACGCCAAGATCTACACCATCTTCGAGGGCACCAGCGAGATCCAGCGGCTGGTCGTGGCGCGGGCCATCACGGGGGCGTCACTGCGCTGAACGCAGCACCACATCGACGGCGGTCCACCTGCGCGGGGGGCCGCCGTCTTCACATCTCTGTTACCGATGAGTAATATCCGTGGCACCTGACGTTGACAGAGAGAGGCTCACCCCGTGGACCTGCTCTTCATAGTCCGCACTCTCGCCCGCCGCGGGCTGCTCAAGCCGGGCAGCCCCCACCGCGTCGCCGACCAGCTCAACGCCCTGCGCCGGTGGGGTTTCACGCTCGCCGGCGAGCTGCGCGCCGCCGAGGCCCGCGACCCGCACCGGACCGCGATCGTCGACGAGCAGCGCGGCCCGATCACGTACCGCCAGCTCCTGCGCCGCTCCCAGCGCCTGGCCGTGGCGCTCGGCGGCACCCGGGGCGTCGGCCCCGGCGTACGCGTCGGTCTCATGTGCCGCAACCACGCCGGCCTGGTCGAGGCCATGGTCGCCTGCTCGCTGCTGGGCGCCGACGCCGTCCTGGTCAACACCGCGCTGTCCGCGCCGCAGCTCACCGCCGTCGCCGAGCAGCAGCAACTGCGCCTGCTCCTGCACGACCGCGAGTTCGCGCCGGTCGCCGCGTCGGCCGCCTGCGAGCGCCTCGACGAGTCCACGGCGGAGGCACTGATCGCGGACACCCCGGCCCAGGACCGCTGGGACGAGGTGACCCGCGCGGGCCGCACCATCGTGCTCACCTCCGGCACCACCGGCGCGCCCAAGGGCGCGCGGCGGCCCACCCCCAAGGGCTTCGGCCCGCTCGTGTCGATCATCGACCGCATCCCGCTGGAAGTCGGCGAGCGCATCCTGATCTCCGCGCCCCTCTTCCACACCTGGGGGTACGCCGCGCTGCAGCTCGCCCTGGCCATGCGCGCCACCGTGGTGCTCCAGCGCCGCTTCGACCCCGCGGCCACCGCACACGCCCTCGACGAGCACGGGTGCACCGCGCTGTTCGCCGTGCCGGTCATGCTGCAGCGGCTGGTCGAGGCCCGCGCCCTGCCCGCCCGCCCGCCGCACATCGTCGCGGTCAGCGGCTCGGCCATGCCCGGCGGCCTGGCCACCCGGTTCATGGACGCCTGGGGCGACTGCCTCTACAACCTGTACGGCTCCACCGAGGCGTCCTGGGCCTCCATCGCCACCCCCGCCGACCTGCGCCGCGACCACCGCACCGCGGGCCGCCCGCCGCACGGCACCCGGATCGCGATCCTCGACCCGACCGGCCGCCCCGTCGCCCGCGGCGAGATCGGCGAGATCCACGTCGGCAACGAGATGCTGTTCGAGGGGTACACCCGCGGCCCCGGCGACCCGTCGGCCACGGGCCTGCGCGGCGACCTGCTCGGCACCGGCGACCTCGGCCACCTCGACGCCGACGGCCTGCTGCACGTCGACGGCCGCGCCGACGACATGGTCGTCTCCGGCGGCGAGAACGTCTTCCCCCGCCCCGTCGAGGAGCTGCTCGCCGAGCTGCCGCAGGTCCGCGAGGCCGCCGTGATCGGCGTCCCCGACGCGCAGTACGGCCAGCGCCTGGCCGCGTACCTGGTCCTGCACCCCGGCCAGGCCCTCGACGCCGACGAGGTCCGCGAGTACGTCCGCCACTACCTGGCCCGCTTCAGCGTCCCCCGCGACGTCTACTTCCTGCCCGAGCTCCCCCGCACCGCCACCGGCAAGGTCATCCCCCGCCTCCTGCGCCCCCTATGAAAGGAAGGGCACCTTCTTAACGCTATGCGTGGTAGAAGGTGCCCTTCTTAACGTCTCGCAGGTCGCGGCACGCCAGGACCGGCTTCGGTTTGCACGACCGCAAGCACGGCTCGGGTGTGCGCCGCAGCACGCACCGACGGGGGCTCACCCGGTAGGCACAGGCCGCATGCGGCACGGCGCGGGCCGGTCACACGGGCCTGGATACCGTCAGCGCCAGGGGGAGACGACGCGGCCCTCCTCGGCCGCCAGCGCGATGTCGGTGCGGTACTGCGCACCCGCCAGATCCACGTGCGACACCAGCTCGTACGCCGCCGCGCGCGCCGCGTGCAGGTCACGCCCGGTCGCCGTGGCGCACAGCACGCGCCCGCCCGCCGAGCGCAGCACGCCGTCGGCGTCGCGCTTCGTGCCGGAGTGGATCAGCCCCTCGGCCCCGGTGATCTCGTCGCCGGTACGCGCGCTCGCCGGATACCCGGCGCTCGCCAGCACCACCGTCACCGAGTAGCCGTCTCGCCACTCCAGCTCCGGGTGCTCGGCCAGCTTGCCCGTCGCCGCCGCGTACAGCAGGCCGCCCAGCGGCGTCTCCAGCAGCGACAGCACCGACTGCGTCTCCGGGTCGCCGAAGCGCGCGTTGAACTCGATCACCTTCGGCCCGTCCTCGGTGATCGCCAGGCCGACGTACAGCAGGCCCGCGAACGGGTTGCCCGCGTCGCGCATCGCCAGCAGCGTCGGGTGCACCACGCTCTCCATGACGTGGTCGACGAGCTGCGGCGGAGCCCACGGCAGCGGCGCGTACGCGCCCATCCCGCCGGTGTTCGGCCCCGCGTCGCCGTCGCCGATCCGCTTGAAGTCCTGCGCGGGCAGCAGCGGCAGCGCCGTCTCGCCGTCGGTCACCACGAACAGCGACACCTCGGGACCGTCGAGGTACTCCTCGATCACCACCCGGCCGCACTCGGCCGCGTGCCGCAGCGCCGCGTCCCGGTCGTCGGTGACCACGACCCCCTTGCCCGCGGCGAGGCCGTCGTTCTTCACCACGTACGGCGTGCCGAACGCGTCCAGCGCCCGCGCCGCCTCCTCGGGCGTCGTGCATGTGAACGCCCGCGCCGTGGGCACCTTCGCCGCGGTCATGACCTGCTTGGCGAAGTCCTTCGACCCCTCCAGCCGAGCAGCACTACCCGACGGCCCGAAGCAGGGCACACCCTTGGCCCGTACCGCATCGGCGACCCCCGCGACCAGCGGAGCCTCCGGCCCCACCACCACGAGATCGGCCTCAACCTCGACCGCCAACCCCGCCACCGCCTCCGGCGACAGGATGTCCACATCCCGCACCTCGGCAGCAACCCCCGCGATCCCCGGATTCCCCGGCGCCGCGACAACCGCCGAAACCCCCGGATCCCGGCTCAACCCCAACACCAGGGCGTGCTCCCGCCCCCCACTCCCCACCACGAGTACCCGCACCCCCCCACCCTACCCGCCCTGTTGATCATGAACTTATGGCACGGGCCGACGGTGTTTCATGTCCACAGCTTCCTGATCGACTTGGCCGGTCATGGCCAGCACGCGGCGGACGGTGCGGGGGATGGTGTGCGGATCGAGGGTGTCGGACCAGGTGAAGCGGACGATGCGGTAGCCGGCGTTGATCAGGTCGTTCTGGCGTTGGCGGTCGCGGAAGACCGCGTCGGGGCGGTCGTGCAACTCCCCGCCGTCGGCCTCGCCGATCAGCCGGGCCGCGCGCCACAGCAGGTCGACGCGGCCCACCGCGCGGCCCGTGCCGTCGAGGATCGTCGCCTGAAGATCGTCCGGAGGCAGGCCGGCATCCACGCACCGCAGCCGGGCCCGAGTCTCCAACGGGGACTCCGCGCGGCCGTCAGCCTGCTCGATCCAGCCGCGGGCGACTGTCGCGCCCCGCCGCCCGCGCAGCAGCCGGGGCAGCTCCGCGAGCTCATCCTCACCGATCAGCCCCAGGTGGAGCGCGGAGTCGAGCACCGAGACCGCGGCCATCCGGTCGACCTTCAGAAGCAGATCCGCCACGGTACGCAGCGCAGTGGTGACCGCGATGCCGTCGACGACCGTCACGTCCTCGGACGCGAGCGTGAGCTGGTGCGGCACGACCGTCCCGGCACCGACCCGCCGCGGCACCGCCAGCTTGCCCGGCAGGCTGACGTGCAGTTGCGTCTGCGGCCGCAGACCGTGCAGGCCGTGCACGGCGGCCGCGCTCTCCAGCACCGCGACCGCGTTCGGCCCGGCGCTCAGCACCGCGGCCCGGACGAGCGCCTTCGCCGAGTCCACCGCGCCCCGCATGTCGGCGTCGACCAGGTAGACCCCCCGGCTCAGCGTCCGCCAGACGCCCTGCCGGAGGAACCGCCTCACCGCCGCCGCGGACAGGCTCAGCTCACGGCATTGAGCCGCGGTGATCAATCCGTCCTGTCGCTCGGCGAGACGTTGCACAGCAAGCACGCCGCCAGCCTGCGCGCCCTTCCCCCAGCTCACAACCCCTGTGGATAACCCCTGTGGACAACCGTGACGGCCGAGCGATCGATCATGAACTTATGGCCACGACACGCCGCCGAGCCGTGCCATAAGTTCATGATCAACGCGGTTGGGCGGGCCGGGGGTGGGGGTTAGGCGAGCATGTCGTGGCGGATGACGTTTTCTTCGCGGCCGGGGCCTACGCCGATCATCGAGATGCGGGTGCCGCAGAGGTCTTCGAGGCGTTCGATGTAGCGCTGGGCGTTGGCGGGGAGGTCGGCGAAGTCGCGGGCCTTGGAGATGTCCTCGAACCAGCCGGGGTGGTACTCGTAGACGGGCTTGGCGTGGTGGAAGGCGGTCTGGGTCATGGGCATCTCGTCGAGGTGCTCGCCGTCGACCTCGTAGCCGACGCAGACGGGGACCTGGTCCAGGCCGGACAGGATGTCGAGCTTGGTGACGACGAGGTCGGTGATGCCGTTGACGCGGACGGCGTAGCGGGCGATGACGGCGTCGAACCAGCCGCAGCGGCGGGGGCGGCCGGTGGTGGTGCCGTACTCGCCGCCGGTCTTGCGCAGGTGCTCGCCCATGTCGTCGTGCAGCTCGGTCGGGAACGGGCCGGCGCCGACGCGCGTGGTGTACGCCTTGATGACGCCGATCACGGAGCTGATCCGGGTGGGGGCGATGCCCGCGCCGACGCAGGCGCCGCCCGCGGTCGGGTTCGACGAGGTGACGAACGGGTACGTGCCGTGGTCGAGGTCGAGCAGGGTGGCCTGCGCGCCCTCCATGAACACGGTCTTGCCCTCTTCCAGCGCCTTGTTGAGGATCAGGCGGGTGTCGGCGATGAACGGCTTGAGCCGCTCGGCGTAGGTCAGGTACTCCTCGACCACGGCGTCGACGTCGAAGCCCTTGCGGTTGTAGACCTTGAACAGGATCTGGTTCTTCTCGCGCAGCACCAGCTCCAGCTTCTGCCGGAGGATGCCGGGGTCGAGCAGGTCCTGCACCCGGATGCCCATGCGGGCGACCTTGTCGCCGTACGCGGGGCCGATGCCGCGGCCGGTGGTGCCGATGCGGGCGGTGCCGAGGTAGCGCTCCACGACCCGGTCCAGGGCCCGGTGGTGCGGCATGACCAGGTGCGCGTCGGCGGAGATGAGCAGCCGGGAGACGTCCACGCCGCGCTCGGCCAGCCCGTCGATCTCGGCGAGCAGCACCTTCGGGTCGATCACGACACCGTTGCCGAGGACGATCTCCGCGTTGGGGTGCAGCGCCCCACTGGGCATCAGGTGGAGGGCGAACTTCTGGCCGTCCGGCGTGACCACGGTATGGCCGGCGTTGTTGCCCCCGGAGAAGCGGACGACGTAGTCCACTCGTGATCCGAGCAGGTCGGTAACCTTGCCTTTGCCCTCGTCGCCCCACTGGGCGCCGAGAAGCACGATCGCTGGCATCTTTCCTTCGCCTCCTAGGCGAGCCGCGGGCCGCCCACGGCTGTGGTGACCCCGGGGTGCCAGGCTAACAGCTTGATCGGGCGCTCATGGCGGGGCTTTCCCGGAACCAGGAGGACACAGGTGTACGACGTGGTGCTGCTGAGCATGACGGAGCCCGACGACGACGGCTGCTGCGGCGCCGGCGGCTGCGGCGACGGCCACGCGGACGCCGCCGCGCCGCGTCCCCGCGTCCCGGTGCTGCACTGCGTGGACGCGCTGCGGGCCGCGGGCGCCCGGGTGGAGACGGTCGTGGCCTGCACCGATCCCGAGATCGACGCGGCCCTGGCGCGGCTGGACGGCCCGCCCCGCGCCGACGGCCTGACCTGGCCGGACGCCGACGGCAAGACCCGGCTCGTGATCGCGGTCACCGGCGACGCGCAGCTGCGCCACGTGCTGCGCCGCCTGGTCCGCCGGTACGCGCCCGCGCCGTCCCAGCGGCCCGCGGACCTGCCGGCCGGGCGCACCGTGCCCGACCTGCCCGCAGTGGCCGTGCTGCCGCTCGACGCGGCCGGCGGCGACGACCTCGCGGCCAAGCTGGGCCTGCCCCGCACCCCGGCCGACGTCGCCGCGGCGGTGCTCGGCGACCACACGCGCCGGCTGGACCTGCTGCGCCACGACGGCGGCTCGGTGACGCTCGACGGCGTGCTGCTGGCCGGCGCGACCGAGGACGGGCGCCCGATGCAGTGGCAGGGCCGGGTCGAGGTCGACGACGCGCTGCTCGCCGACGGCACCGAGCCGCTGCTGGCGGTCGCCGTCGCCAACGCGGGCGGCGAGGTCGGCCTGGACGGCCTGCCCCTGGTCACCGCGGCCGACCCGGCCGACGGCGTGATCGACGTCGCGGTGGCCGTGCCCGTACGCCACAAGCCGCTGTTCGGCGCCGCCCGGCTGCGCATCGAGGTGCGCCGGGCCAGGGGCCGCGCGGTCTCCGTCACGCCCCGCGACGCGCAGGTGCCCTTCACCGACGACGGGGTATCGGGTGAGCTGAGCCGCAAGCGCTCCTGGTGGATCGAGCCCGCGGCATGGGCCGTCTACACCGGGTGAGTCCTGCGCGAACGCGGGTACACCCGGCAGGGGGCCGCGGCGCACGCGGCGCGAAGCGACGAGCCACGGCTCGTTCACACTGACTAGGCTGCAGGGCAGACCGTACTGGGGAGATGGCGATGACGGACTGGGAGTGGCCGCCGGACGAGATCAGCGGCCCCGGCGAGGACAGCAAGCCGACCGCGCAACGCGGCCAGGGAACGCGGGCCACGGCCCCGGTCCCACGCCCGGACCAGCCGATGGCCGGCGTACCCATGGCGGTGCCGGCCCCGCAGCAGGGCATCCCGCTGGCGGGTCCGCAGCCGGTCACCGGCGGCGCCGACCTGCTCTCCACCATGCCCGTGCAGCTTCCGCCGCGCGGGCAGGGCGCGGTGCCGCTGCCGCAGACCGCGGTGCCGGTGCAGCCGCACAGCGCACCGATCCCGCTGCCGCAGACCGGTGCCGCACCGGTCCCGCCGCGGCAGAGCGGCCCCGCGCCGATCCCGTCGTCGCCGCAGGCCGGGTCCGCGCCGATCCCGCCGTCCCCGCAGGCCGGGTCCGCGCCGATCCCGCCGTCCCCGCACACCGGGTCCGCGCCGGTCCCCCCGCCGCCCGGGCCGCAGGCCGGGGCGCGCCGCGTCGAGTCGTTCCCGCCCGCGCAGCCGCGCCCGGCCGACGCGCACGGCTCCGCCGCGCCGTACCCGGCACCGCCGCAGGCCGGCACCCCCGCCGCCACCCAGCGCCCGCCCGT
Source organism: Catellatospora sp. NPDC049609 (assembly GCF_040675365.1). NCBI lineage: Bacteria > Bacillati > Actinomycetota > Actinomycetes > Micromonosporales > Micromonosporaceae > Catellatospora > Catellatospora sp. NPDC049609. The sequence continues at coordinate 34,091 of NZ_JBFAOU010000077.1, forward strand.
CACGGCCGTGCCGCCGCCGCAGACCGCCCCCGGCGTGTGGCCGGTGGCCGGCCAGCCCGGCCCGCCGGTCCCGCCGCTGCCCCCGATGCCGTCCTCGCCCGCGCCGCAGCAGACCCCGCAGTTCGGCGGCCCCCAGCAGCCCTCGCCCGGCGGGTTCGGCGGCCCGCAGCCGCCCCCGTCCGGCGGTGAGGTCTACCTGCCGACGGCCGAGGAGTTCGCCCGCCGCCGCGCCCAGCGCCCCGCCGACCCGGTCGCCCACATGGGCATCCAGGCTGCCCTGCGCAAGACCACGTTCGGCCTGCTCAACCTGACCCCCGGCCAGCGCGAGCAGGAGATCCGGCGCGCCACCGAGCTGGTCCGGCGCAACTTCGGCGGCCTGCGCCAGATCACCGTCGTCAACCCCAAGGGCGGCGCCGGCAAGACCGTCGCCGTGCTGCTGCTCGCCATGACGTTCGGCCGCAAGCGCGGCGGCTACGTGCTCGCCTGGGACAACAACGAGACCCAGGGCACCCTCGGCATGCGCTCCCAGCAGGACTTCCACTCGCGTACGGTGCGCGACCTGCTCCGCGACCTGCACCAGTTCCAGGGCGCGCAGAGCCGCGTCGGCGACCTCTCCCAGTACGTACGCGCCCAGGGCGACGGCATGTTCGAGGTGCTCGCCTCGGACGAGTCCGCCACCGCGGGCGAGATGCTCACCGCCCACGCCTTCGCCGAGATCCGTGAGGTCGTCAGCCGCTTCTACAAGCTGATCATGGTCGACACCGGCAACAACGTGCGCGCCGAGAACTGGCAGTCCGCCATCGACGCCACCGACCAGCTCGTCGTCACCATGTCTGCCCGCAACGACTCCGCCGAGACGGCCGCGCGCATGCTCGACCACCTGGAGCAGACCGGCCGCAGCCGCCTCGTCCGCCAGGCCGTCACCATCGTCTCGCTGCCCCCGAGCCGCCGCGAGCTCGACATCCCCGCCATCGAACGCCACTTCGCCGCCCGCACCCGCGCCGTCCTCATCGCCCCCTACGAGCGCATGCTCGACTCCGGCGAACCGATCGACTACGCCCGCCTCAGCGAGGAGTCCCAGGACGCCTGGCTGCGTATCGCTGCGTCTGTTGCTGAGGGGCTCTAGGTAGTACTCGGGGTTCCGCCGGGGGTTCGGGGTGGGCGCTGGGGCCGCAAAGAGCGCGGCCTTTTACGCCGAGCGGCGAGCACGGGTGGAGCGGTGAGGGCAGCGGT